>JANPLJ010000734.1:0-1077 GCA_031426475.1 Pirellulaceae bacterium
ATAAAATGGAGCCCCGAAAGGCTCGTTCAACGATAACCTCTCTTTTATTCCGTCGTTTCTACTCCTCTTCCCTTTTGCCTTGATCGTTACAGCGCTGCTCGTTCAAAATCTTTTGTCGGAAGAACCTCTCAGTCCCAAATACCAGCGAAAACTGGTTTGGTCGCTAATTTTTCATCTCCCAGTCTTGTTGGTGATCCTATGGATTGCTCGCACTTTTGTCCAAGCGATGATCAGTTCTGTATGGCAATCGAACGTCTAGGTCCCGCAGCCCCTCGCGATATTCCTACCCAGCTTCGCTTTGCCATCGCAATCCCTTGTGACGCGCGAGGCCCCAGCGGCCTTCGAGGCTTCCCCACTTTCGGGCTTTGTTTTTCTGGCCCCTGACGAGCTTGTCTCGTCGGAGCGAAAGGTTCGTGGCTAGAAACCGTCCAAGCAGCCTTAACGTCCGAAGGGGGCAAGGAGGCCGTGTCGCATTTTTGTAGGCCGGAACAAGTCGCTAGCAAACTTAGATGCTGAATAAATCGTTGGCGACGCCGTTCCGGCAGAACCGAGGTTTCTGATTGCCGGAACAGCGCAGACTATCTTTCTCTAATTAACGAACGCAATTAGCTGCTTGTTCCGGCCTACGGTAGTCTCGAAAGCGAGACGGCCTCCAAGGCCGCTGGGGTCTCACGCGTCACAATACTGCGGACGTCTCACGCCGAAGAGGGATTGCGATGGCAAAGGAAAGCTAGGTAGGAAAAAGTCAACCTACGCAAGAACTCGCCTTGGTGGCCTAGCAATTCCGAGTTGTGGCACTAGGACGCTAAACCCATTTCGCTCAAGGGGCCAAGGCCCCGTTGAGCGATGCCCAAGCCGCCTCTCTGTTGACCTAGTGTTCATGATGAGCATGCTTGGCAAACGCATAAGCTGGATGGCGTCGAAAAGAACGTGTCAAACGATTGCAATGATCGACTCAGTAGTCGATCAATAGATGATTCCAGCCCGAAGAATAAAACTGTCTTCGATATCGATGCTGTCTTGCGGACGATAGCGGTAGATCAGCTCTCGATTGAAGGCATAGCCACCTTCAAAGAA
>JANPLJ010000735.1:0-1380 GCA_031426475.1 Pirellulaceae bacterium
GATTCTGTATGGAGTGCGGGAGGTCGTGGGGGATGCCTTTGGAGCGTCGATGTGTTTGGTACTCGTTGGGTTATTTTTTGCGCAACGTCTCTAAGCCGAACTCGTGATGCTACCGGCGATCTTGGCGAGCCCGCTTGGTAGCGTCTTCGATCAAGCAGCGGGTAAAAAGCCTTCGGAAGCGGAATCGGAAATCGCGTTGAAATCTCGCGATTCATCTTTAACAAGAGCAGCCTAGTTAGGCTTTTCACTTTTCCGAAAAAACGATTGCCGCGATCCCCTATATCGACTATGCGGGAGAGCGCATCATGACGCACCTAACGAGAGGAGTTCATTTGGTTTCTGCATTGACGACCGAGATTCGGCCGCGTTCGAAAACCGCCGCCTCCGAATCTGGAACTTCGGCGATCAAGTACGCGAGCTTGCCGTCAAACTCGAACCCGCGCCTAAATACCCCCTTCACCCATGTCTGCTTTGCTGGATCAAAAAACTCAGCTTCTTGGCCCGAATCCGTTTGTCGAATCCGTCTAAAACGATTCCCTTCGAAATCATCCTTTTCGGCAACGTCTTTTTTTGCTGAAGCGAGGCCGAAGGTTGGCTTGAACGATTTATCTCGAGAATCGTTCGCATCCGCAGCGTCGTTATCGCTTTTCGCCAGACCGTTTTGCCCGCAGGGACAGTCTGGATCGTGGCAAATGGCGGATTGTCCGCCTTGCCAATAGAGGACATAGGAGTGTCCGTGATGCTTGATCTCTTTCCACGACGAATTTTCGCTGGAAGCAATCGATGCACTCGGTCGAAATATCTCACGCTTTTGGAATGCCTTCGACGTGCAACCAGAGATTACCGCAAGCCAAGCGGCATACCACATCCACTTTTGTTTCATCGCTGAATCACGCTCCACTTTGAAACGGGCGATGAGAGCGTTGACGTTTCGGCAGCTCTCTCAATAGATGGCTTCGCTGCTGGCTTCCATTTGAGGAAATGCTTTTCGAATACGTGGAAGCTTATCCAAGCCAGCGAACAGGTTAAACCAAACATCGTGGTCATGTAGAGCAATCCTGCAAGGTTTGAATCACCGGTGAAGCGTTCCAGCTCCTTGACACTGACCAGCGGTGCAACCAACACGATCAAAGGCAACTGAAATACGTACATGGCATAGCTGTATTTGCCGAGCCAACGCAAGTTCGAATTTCGAAAAAAGAAAGCTAACCTGTCGGTTGGCTTTGAATCGACGAGACGCCATAGCAAGACTGCCCAGACGAGTGGACACAACGAATGAGGTAATGTGTTCAGTCGTTTTTCGAATATTGCAGACAAGGCGCATATAGCCGCAATCGGAATCATTGCCAGAATGAGCCAGTTGCTTGACCGATGCCTAGC
>JANPLJ010000736.1:0-10019 GCA_031426475.1 Pirellulaceae bacterium
CGGGACCGGTCGTGCGCTTCTTCCTTGGAGCGACCGAGGTTGGCGCACGATCGGCATCGATCTGAGTGCTGACATGCTCAATCAAGCTCAGACGAAATGTATCGGTAGTGCCAACCCGCCAGGTTTCATTCATGCAAATCTCGCCGAGTTAAGTTGTCTTGCAGAGGGCTTCGCCGATGCCGCGCTCTGCTTATATAGTTCGATTGGGATGATCCGCGGAAGCCAGAATCGTCAAGCGATGCTGGAGTCGGTCTGTCGTGCTTTGAAGCGTGACGGATTGCTCTTCGTACATGTTCACAATCGAGGTAGTTGGTTACGTGATCCCCGCGGAATTCAAACGACGCTTCAATCGTATCTTCGATCTCGATTCGACAAGGAATCGGAGTTTGGAGATCGAATCTATGCGTATCGAGGGCTACCGAGCATGTTCCTACACATCTTTTCTCGATGGGAACTCAAGCGGTCTTTGAGGAAGGCGGGGTTTGCGATCGAGTCCGTCTATGTGCTCAATCGAACCTCGAGTGGCCCACTTCGGTGGCAATGGTGGTTACCACACATTCGGGCCGGTGGCTTTATGGTGATCGCATCGAAGCCTTTGCGGCAAGGCAACATCCCTTCGTAGTGCTTTTGGGCACGTCGCCCGATACGTCGAAAGTTGGAAGAACCGGACGGCCTAGGATGTTCCGCCACCAAAATCGAATTTATCCCGCTTTGATCCTTGACGAAGTGGGCTCACACTTGTGAAAATCATATCGACGTGTTCGCCTAGCAGAGTTTGGCTTAAGGAGCTGCGATATGGACCAGTACAAGCATGATTTTGATGGGGTTCGCATGTGTTTGAACCATAGCCAGTCGCGAATTGAGCGAGGGCTATGCGACTTGGAAGCTCAGTTTCGACAATGGCAGACGAAAGCCCACAGCCGATCGATGCGGGCGAAATTGGTCGAAGAGCTCGAAAATTTCCGCTGGTTGCTCGACCAGCACTTCACCCGGGTTTCCGGCGAAGGCTATCTCGAGCAAGCTGTGCACCAGGAACCGACGCTCTATTGTGACCTCAGGGACATCGAGTGTTGGCAATCGCGTTTGGTGGACCATTTGGACCAAATTGTCCAACAAGTCCGCCATTTTGACGGCGAAAGGGATTCCGTGCGTGATCTAGCCGCCGAATTCGTCGTTTTGCACGATGATATTTTGCGAGAAGAGAGCGAAGAACGGCATCTGTTGGAGCGTGGCTTCGCCTAGTTTTTCGACCAATTTGCCGCCTCTAGTGCATTGTCACTTAGATAAACAGGGGTTGAGTGCCACCGGCTATGCCTGTCAGACGAGCTGGCAGGAGAGCGATTTGACTAAACTTATGGGGTATGAACAAGCCAGGAGCCCGGGAACGAGCGTAAGCAGTCCGAATTCGGCTACCTATAAATCGAGTTCGATGTATAAATCAACTTCGACACGGCTTAGCCTTGCCGGCGTTCGGGAGTCACGCTATACTCTCGCTCCCTATTGTTCCGAAAAACCACAGTTTTCCTTGAAGACGGCTGAGTAAAATGACTCTCGACAAGAGCCTCAAAGTCCGGGCTGGCTCCATCAAGTCCCGCAACGTATTGAACCGAGCTGAAAGAATTAAGCGTCTTCAGGACCTCGACAAGTGGAAGGATGAGAACAGCGTTCTCGGAATGGCCAAAGTTCGTGTTCCCAAGCTGGCTTTAAAGAAGAAGAAGAAAGTCAAAGCGGAAGAACCAGACGACAAGAAGAAAAAGAAGAAGTAGTCGCCAGATCGTCTCGATCGGCCTATTCTATCGAAGTTCCATTGAAAATGCTCAGCCCTCGGCTGGGCATTTTTTATAGCCTGTGGTCCTGCGGCTCCGCCCGCAGGCCCGTTCGATGTCAGCTGGCGGAGCCGCTGCCCCACGGCAAGACAAAATTGGCCTAGAATTCTGTCAGCCTCAAAGCCTTTTCCTCGAACTGAAGACCCGTATGAGTTTTCTTGCTGACTTAAAGATTCTTTATCACCTTGCGCTTCGACCTGTGCGTGGCAAGGATCACGCCCAGCGGATGGAAAATTTCTATTCGGGCCAAGCCGAAGGCTATGACGATTTTCGCAAGCGTCTACTGCAAGGACGCGAAGAAGTATTTCAGCGGATCGCCAAGGATCGATCGGGGGTATGGGTTGATTTAGGAGGTGGGACGGGTGCAAACCTTGAGTTCATTGGACCATCCATCTCCCAGTTTCAAAAAGTCTACGTCGTCGACCTGGCATCATCGCTTCTCAAAATCGTCGAGAAACGTAGCGCCGAGCGAGGCTGGAAGAACGTCGAAGCGGTAACGGCGGATGCGACGACTTGGTCGCCACCGGAGGGCTCAGCCGACGTCGTCACTTTTTCGTATTCGCTGACCATGATCCCCGATTGGTTCGCCGCAATCGAGAACGCGATCCGAATCTTAAAGCCTGGTGGCGTGATCGGAGTGATCGATTTCTATGTCGCAAGAAAGCATCCGGCAGATAGCCTTGCCAAGCACAGTTGGTCAACACGAAGCTTTTGGCCCGTTTGGTTCGCCAGCGATAATGTCTTTCCGTCGCCCGACCATCTACCGTTCCTGCGAAGTCATTTCGAGACGCTCTTTCTTTCCGAGAACCTCGCCAAAGTTCCCTACTTGCCGTTGATGCGAACGCCGTATTATCAATTCATCGGGAAGAAATAAACGACGCAACGTCGCGCCGTTCCGCTATGAAGAAAAGAAAGGACGGGCTTTTGATTTCTGCAAACGAGACTGCAAAGCGAATTATAGCCAACGTCGAGAAAGTTATTGTCGGCAAGCGTAAGCAACTGGCACTTTCCATCGTCTCTTGGTTTTCGGGCGGACATATTCTGCTCGAGGATGTTCCCGGGGTCGCCAAGACGATGTTGGCTCGAGCGCTTTCGAAGAGTGTCGGCTGTCAATTCAAACGCGTGCAATGTACACCGGATCTTTTGCCGAGCGACGTCACGGGTGCTTCGATCTTTAATCAGAAAACGACCGAGTTTGAATTTCGGCCCGGTCCTGTTTTTACGAACATCTTATTGGCTGACGAGATCAATCGAACGACGCCCAGAACACAGGCCGCACTTCTCGAAGCGATGGCTGAATCACGCGTCACCGTCGACGGGGTCACTCACGACTTGAGACCTCCGTTCTTGGTGATCGCGACTCAGAATCCGGTCGACCACGAAGGAACGTTCCCGTTGCCCGAGGCGCAGTTGGATCGTTTTCTGATGAAGTTCTCATTGGGGTATCCAACAATCGAAGAAGAAATGCGTTTGCTTCAGATGCTCGAGCGACAGCATCCGCTCGATAGCTTGGAAAGCGTTGTTACTGCCGACGAGCTGGTCGCTTGTCAAACCGCTATCAAATCGGTTTTCGTCGATCCGAAGGTGCGTCAATATATTCTACAGATCGTTCATCAGACTCGAGTCCATGAAGACCTTGCATTGGGAGCAAGCCCACGGGCGAGTATTGGGCTCTTTCGTTGTTCGCAAGCGATGGCCGCGCTTCGAGGTCGCGACTATGTTCAGCCCGATGACGTTAAGCGAATTGTGGCCCCCGTCATGGCACACCGATTGATCCTGAAGCCAGAAAGTCGATTGCGACGAATGACGGCCGAACGAATCGTCGATGAGATCGTTGCCGAGATAGCGGTTCCGACGATGACACAGGCAAACGTAATCGAGGAATAAGATGACCTCCCCAAAGCGTATCGGAATCGGGTTGCCGATCGTGGCATTAGCCATTCTGATGCTCGGAGGAATACTCTTTGGCGCGACACTCTTAACTTATTCAGCACTCGCAATTGTCTCGGTTTTTCTAATAAGTCGATATTTGGCAACCAACTGGTCCGAGGCGGTGTCGCTGCGACGGCAGATCAGTACAAGCGAAATCGAAATTGGGGATAGCTTACAAGTTGGCCTCGTCATTGAGAACGTCAGCTCTTGGTTCATTCCGTGGGTATTGATCGAAGACGTTTTGTCGCGTCGAGCTACGCATCTCCCACCGAAAGCGTTGGATATCGAAGGCAACACGGTCAGACTGTGTATATTGCGATCCAAGCAACAGCGTTTGCTCAGCTACACCATCCGGGCGAGGCGTCGCGGTTACTTCCAGATCGGGCCATCGATTGTCGAGACGGGCGACCTACTCGGACTGTATCGGCGTTTTCGAGTCGCCAGCAAACCTGAATTTCTGTTGGTGTTGCCCAAGCTGATACCGTTGGCTGGATACGAGATTGCGTCGCGTCGTCCGGTTGGGGAAATACGAGTCTCGTACCGTTCGATCGAAGACCCAACGTTGCTTTCGGGAATTCGCGACTATCAGATCGGAGACTCGTTCAATCGAGTCCATTGGCGAGCGACGGCTCGGGTTGGCAAACTGCAAAGCAAAGTCTTTCAACCGACAACGGTCGCCGGTGCAATGATTGTTCTTGATTTGCACCGCAATAGTAATCCCGATCACCATGAACCCATTCGAACGGACTTGGCGATCACCGCTGCCGCCAGTATTGCTCACACGTTGTATCAAATGCAGCAGCAATTTGGACTCGTTACGAATGGCCGCGATGCGATCGATCGCATCCAGCATGAAGGTTGGGTAACCGACTATCGCTCGCGGGATGCCGCTCAAAAAAGTTTGCGAACGGAGAGTGAAAACTCTCGATTGCGACCGATCATACACCCGGCCGGACGAGGTCCCGAACACTTTCATCAACTACATCGAACTCTTGCGAGACTCGAACGAACGGACGGTCTCGAGCTCTCCAATTTGTTGCTTGAAACACAGAGCCGTCTACCGAGAGACGCATCTGTCATCGCGATCGTCCAACAGGTCGACGAGATGTCCGCTCTCGCTCTAGGGATGCTCGCAAGGCAAGGGTACGCTGTTTCGGCGATCGTCAATCATTTCGAAAAAGAAACAGTCCACGAAGCCTCCAGCCGTTTGATAGGACAGCGTATTCCCGTCTATCATTTGTACGACGAAGAGTCGATTCCCCACCTTTGCCAAAGGATGCTGCTCAAGTACTGAGTACTACCATGGCGCTCCTTAAAGCAACCAGGAAACCAAAGCAACAGGATTGTTCCGAGCAAGTGTCGGCTCCGACGCCGTCGCGATTGCATCCGACTGCAGCCGATGCAATTGTCGCGGGAGTCGCGCCGGGACTCATCATCGGCATGATCTGCTGCTTAGTATTCTTTCTGATCACGATCACGTGTCGGGGAGGATTCACGATCCGGTTGATGTACATCCTAGGGCTCTTTACGTTTGCCAGTGTCATGGTTGCTCGGATTGCAATCGAGCAAAGTCGAACGCTCTCCATGACTTATATGGGGATTCTTGGCGGGGCGACTCTGTTGGTGGTCATGCGGTTTGTTCAGTTCCCCGGTGCACTTGCGATCCTCGCCTTGCCATTGACGATCATGTTTCTGGCACTGATCGGTTTCTTAGCCGACCGCATTACATTCGACTGCACACTGATCGACGACACGGAAGACAGCTCGGGTGTTGGCTTGCTTCAGTCGCTCGGCCTCGTCGATAACCCACAGAAATCGAGCAAGCGAAAACGTCGCCACAATCCAGGCGTCTGGGTTTTGTATTTTGCGTTGCTTGCCATCCCGCTCTTTGGAATCGGGCAGATGGCCATTCCTGCAGAAGAGACTGGGAGTCGACGGGCCGCGTATTGGTTTCTCTTCGGTTACCTTTTCTTCTCGCTCGGCCTGTTGATCTCGACCAGTTTTTTAGGGCTTCGTCGATACTTGCGACAACGGACTGTCGAAATGCCGGCAAGTCTGAACATGATCTGGATTGGCGGTGGCATCGCTGGCGTCACGTTGGTGTTGCTAGTTGTCAGTCTTCTTCCCTTGCCTAGCGGATCTCAGGGGTTACTGGATCTCCCTTTTCGCATTGAAACAGCGACGGGCCTTCGACCCAGTCCATGGGGATGGGGCAAAGAAGGTAAGAAAGAAGAACCGGGTGACTCCAAGGCCTCTAGTACCCCTGGCAACCAAGATTCGAAGAAACCATCCGAGGCAACGGCCCGTGGCGGCAAAGACCCAAGCAACGAAAAGGGCGACACGAAATCCAAATCGTTGCAGAACGATCCGAAATCGAAAGACTCTGAGTCTACCGACGAAAAAGGTGACTCCAAGAAAACCAGTTCGAATGAGTCGGAGAGTCAGTCCAAAGAAAAGAACGCTGAACCATCGAAGAACCCTTCCAAAGAACAGAACCCTGAAAAGTCGAAGGCTCAGCAACCGAGCAGAGATCAAAAATCAGACGATCAACAAAAGCCGTCCGAGCGAGAGAAAAAGGATTCGCAAGCGTCTTCCAAGGCACCATCCCAAACGACGAACTCAGGCCGAAGCTGGTCCGTATCGCTTTCCGGTGGCTTAGGCAATTTATCGCGATGGATTGTGAGTGGCTTGTTGCTGCTGGTGATCGTTTATGCCACGTTTTATTATCGCGAGGAACTGAATCAAGCTTGGCGCGACTTTGCAGCGTGGTGGCGAGGGCTTTTCGGAGATCGATCCGAAGATGCGACCGCCAGCGAAGCTACTTCGATGGAGGTTCCTTCCGAACCTGTTATTCTCAAGCCATTCAACGAGTTTGCGAACCCGTTTTCGAAAACGACGTCTGGCTGGAACGCGACCAAGGTTGTCCGGCATACCTTCGAAGCGATCGAAGCCTGGGGACGCGAACGACAGCTTTCTCGATCGGCACAAGAGACCCCGGAAGAATACCTTTATCGGCTTATCAAAGCCTATCCAGACCAAACGGAGTCGCTTCATCGCTTAGTCAATCTCTACAATCGGTTGGCCTATGCAAACGCGACCGCCGACGTCAACGAAGTCAAACGTCTTTCAACACTGTGGGACTGGCTGACGACGCGCCACGTTTAAACTTTTGGCCAATATTTTCCTGTCTCCATCTTTGTCCACCTGTGGCGTCTCGTTGTGAGACCAACTTTGACGTTTTCACAGGGCCTTGGCTGGCCAATCACACTTCAATGGCGTTAGCTTGGATGGGAATCTTTTTGACAATCTCATTCAAGCGATCTTCGAGCGCTTCTTTTCCGGAGCGGATGGTTAATTCGATTTCGACCATCCACAACGGTCGATCGCCGAGCATCGGAATGTCGATCTTGGCGAGATCCTTGCCCGTGCAAAGCACCGTTTCGATTGTTGGGTTGGCTCGAATCGCTTCCGTTAACTGTTGAATATCGGCAGCCGTAAAGGCGTGGTGATCGGGAAAGGTTTGGCTTCCGACGATGTTTGCTCCGCATCGTCGCACTGTTTCAAGAAAAGCTAACGGGTTCCCTATACCGGAGAAGACGAAACACTTGCGATCTTGGAGCCACTCGATGGATTGATGTTCGTCGCGAGCGTTCTTGAGACCTATCGGGCGATGTTCGGTTTCGACCCAAGCAGCTTTGGGCGCAATCCGCTGGACTTGAGTTCGAATGTCGGCCAGTCGCTGAGCGGATACAAGATCGCAACGGGTTATCATCACAACATCGGCGCGCCGAAGCGAACGCGGGCTTTCGCGTAGCAAACCGCGAGGCAACAGATAGCCGTAACCGAACGGATCCGAGGCATCGAGCAGGACAATATCCAGGTTACGCGCCAAACGTCGATGCTGGAATCCATCATCCAGGACAATGACCTGCATCTCAAGTTCTTCGCATGCCACCGTTGCTGCGGCATAGCGATCGGGATCTTGGAGATGCGGAACGTCGTCGAGCTTTGTTTCAAGCTCACGGGCTTCATCGTTCCGGCCATCTGCCCCTGCGCCGTAGCCTCGAGATACGATGGCGACGCGGATATTCCGTGAACGAAACCATCGAGCGAGCATCGCGACCGTAGGCGTCTTCCCCGTGCCGCCAACCGTCAAGTTGCCAACGCAAACAACGGGAATAGGAACGGCCAGCGATTTCTTCCAACCGCGATCATAGAGCCAATTGCGGCTCTTAACGACAACTCGATACGGATAGCTGGCTGCGTGCAACCCGGCGCGAACGAGGGAAGGCAAAAGCCCGCGCGCTCGTCCACTGATGACATCACGCCAGTGCACGACAAATCGCCTCTGCCATCTCCTGCGTACCCACAGCAGTCGGGTCGTTGCGATCAGCCTTCAAGTCATACGTTACATACTTGCCTTCGCGTATTACGGCTGCCACGGCAGCTTCCAAACGCTGGGAAGCATCGAGCTCGCCAAGGTGCTTTAACATCAACACCGCCGACAAGATCAACGCCGTTGGATTGACCTTATTGAGGCCTTTATACTTCGGGGCGCTTCCATGGGTCGCTTCGAAGACCGCTCCATTCGGGCCGAGATTCGCTCCCGGGGCAATTCCCAAACCACCGATCAAGCCGGCGCCGAGATCGCTGATGATATCGCCATAAAGGTTTGGCAGGACGAGCACGTCGTACAGTTCAGGTTTCTGGGTCAACTGCATGCACATGTTGTCGACGATACGATCTTCGAACTCGATGTCCGGAAATTGCTTCGCTACTTCGCGAGCGGTATGCAGATACAGCCCATCGCTGTACTTCATGATATTGGCTTTGTGAACAGCCGTGACCTTTTTTCGATTGTTGTCGCGAGCGTACTCGAAAGCACATCGCACGATGCGCTCGGTTCCAGAAATACTGATCGGCTTGATCGAGATACCCGTCTCGGACGATTTCGTCTTGATCTTCTTATCGCTTGGTAAGCTGTTGATGAAATCGATCAACTGGGCCGTTTCCGGTTTGTTCGCTTCAAACTCGACGCCCGCATAGAGATCTTCCGTGTTCTCACGGACGATGACGAGGTCGAGTCCTGTTTCGGAAAAGAACGTTCGAACGCCTGGGTAGAGTTTGCAGGGACGAATACAAGCGAACAGTCCCAGTTCTTGTCGCAAATAGACGTTAATGCTACGAAAGCCCGAGCCGACCGGTGTCGTGATCGGAGCCTTGAGGGCACAACGCGTCCGCTTGACACTGGCGATTGTGCTGTCGGGGATCGGCGTTCCGAGTCGCTCCATGACGTCGACGCCGGCTTCCTGGACATCCCAATTGATTTTGATGCCCGTCGCATCGACGCACTTTCGAGCTGCCATCGATAGCTCGGGACCAGTACCATCGCCAGTGATTAAAGTAACGTCGTAGGCCATCGGAAATAAGTATCCTTCTAGGTGTGCTTTATATGGGAACGATCAAAAACCGGGAGGACATGAGTATCCCGGCATCCGATCAGCCCGTCAACGCTCCACCGTAAGAAGTTCGACTTGGGCAACCTTAAAGTTTCCAAATTGCGGGCGGCGCGGCTTGGACTTGCTGAGCGGTGGTCGTGCGACTGCGTTCGTAGCGAAGACGTCAGCGAACGGAGTTGCTGACCCACCGGGTGCGTGAACTGTTACCGGCCGAAAATGCACTTACAGGCATCGCAGGTGTTGAAAAAGACGGTGCGAAAGCCATCCGAAAGATAGTCACTCGTGCCCCATCCTTCGCCCCAACCAGGCAGAATCAACAGGACTAATATCAAGCCAACCCACGTCGCAATCCCCAAAACGGGATCTCGTTGGTTGAGATTGAGGGTTGAAGCGGCCGCACAGCGTTTTTTCTTCGTCGATTGCACCGGTGCCGATTCGCTCGCATCGAGCAATAAATGCACTTCGACCGTTTTCTTGTCCAGAGACTTGGAGTCCAAGCAACTTACTTTGTAATTGCTTCCCTGGAACTCCAGCGTCCCATGCCGACCTTTCCGCAATTTGCGAGCAATCGACGGGGACACAACGACCGTGTAACCCGACCAAGAGTACTCGGTCACGAAGGCTTGGAACTTATGCCAGCCAAATCGCAACCAACCGGTCGACCGGTTGGCGTTGAGGTCAAAGGAATAAGCTTGCGTACGATCTTGGTTGTCATTCATAGCAGATAGATCTCCAGTGCAACTGTGCCGCCTAGGTAGACTGGAGGGCGGATGTTTGTCTTTAAATCTTGCGTGATCGACAA
>JANPLJ010000737.1:0-4713 GCA_031426475.1 Pirellulaceae bacterium
AAAGCGGAGGGAGAAGAGAGCGATTCGCGAATGCTGCCGTTAGTACGCCAAAACAAGGTTGGTGGGGGACAAGCCCCCGACCAACCTGAAAGGCCAGATTGAGCTAAGAAATACAAAGGAATTCGAGCGAAGTATCGTATCGGATACCGGCGATCAGCGAGAAGTGTCTCTTTTTCGCACATTTTCCGAGTTCTTAGGACCATGGTTACCTTTACGTTTACATCGGATAACGCAGCGCGAATGCCATCTCTCGAACTGAATTACCTACCGCGTTTGCCTCGCGACAAATCGGCTGGGATCGGCTGCATTGGTGCGGGGTTCATTATGGCTGATTGCCATCTTGTCGCCTACCGCCAAGCGGGCTTCAATCCCGTCGCGATCGCCGCTCGCAATATCGATCAAGCTAGGCAGGTTGCCGATCGCCACGCGATTTCGAACGCATATCAAGACTATCGAGAACTGCTGGACGATCCGCGCGTTCAAGTGATCGACGTAGCAGTTCCGCCTGACATTCAATTCGAAGTCATTAGCGAAATCGTAAAGCGACGGGGGCAAATTCGCGGGATTTTGGCGCAAAAGCCACTTGGCGTTGACTACGCTCAGGCGTCGCAGATCGTGCGACTTTGCGAAGAAGCGGGTATCGTTCTGGCAGTGAATCAAAACATGCGATACGATCAAGCAGTTCGCGGCTTAAAAAGTCTCCTTGACCAGCGAGCGATGGGCGATCCGGTGCTTGCGACGATCGACATGCGGGCGATTCCTCATTGGATGCCGTGGCAGGAGCGACAAGGTTGGGTGACCATGCGGATCATGAGCATCCACCATCTCGATACTTTTCGATATTGGTTTGGTGATCCAGTTCGAGTCTTTGCAAGCATACGTACCGACCCGAGAACCGCCAATCGATTCGATCATCGCGATGGAATTTGTCTCTACATTCTTGAATACGAAAACGGATTTCGCGCGGCAGCCTGGGACGACGTATGGGCGGGTCCCGCCCTGGAAGGCGCTGCCGCAGACCCGTACATTCGATGGCGAGTCGAAGGAACGACCGGGATGGCGCGAGGCACCGTCGGCTGGCCTGAGTATCCGAAGCGATCGCCAAGCACACTTGACTATACAACGATCGCGACGGGCCCAACTTGGATTCAACCTCGGTGGAATGAAGTTTGGTTTCCGGATGCTTTCGCGGGGACAATGGCTCAGTTGCTTTGTGCACTCGAAGACGATACCGAACCCGAGATCAGCGGTCGCGATAATCTAAAAACCATGGCTTTGGTCGATGCAGCTTATCGATCGGCTCAGGAGCATCGAGCGGTTGAAATCAGCGAGATTGCCCTGTAGGCCGGAACAAGCAGCTAATTGCGTTCGTCAATTTGAGAAAGATTGTCTGCGCTGTTCCGGCGATCGGAAACCTCGGTTATGCCGGAACGGCGTCGCCAACGTTTTATTCAACCTCGTAGTTTGCTAGCGACTTGTTCCGGCCTACGAAAAAACGCGCTATGGTGGCCTTGCAATTCCGAGTTGCGGCACGAGGACGTCCGTCGTACGAAAGAATCAACTGCCCGCTCGCCTTGCGGGTGCGAAAAACGGTTTGCTCTATCGATGTCGATTAAATGCGATCGCAAGCGGAATGGAAGCCAACGGAAGCACGACAATCGCAGCAAGATTGAAAATAGTCAGATACACAGTCGACGACAACGGAAACGACGACAACGGAAAAGGTGCTGTGACGATCGCTCCAACGGTGATCGAAACACTGATTACCGCCCCCCAAAGCAGACTGCGGTTTCCAATTAACTTGCGACTCGCTGCCGTTTTGAACGCGAGAACCGTTCCGGCCAAGATTACAAACGACAAAAGATAGTCACACGCAAACAAGATCGATTCCTGAAGCGTCGGCGAAACCAATGCATCGACTGCAATCAAGGTCCCAAAGAACGTTGCAAGTCCCCCGAGAACAATGCAAATCACCCATTGGATTCGGCCGGTCAACCAGATCGACGCGAAATTTGCCATAGCGATCCACGGCAGAAGCAGCGTGAGCGGCAGAAACCAGAGCTCGTTGTATGTATTGTGAAGAAAGATCTTCGACGCGCCGTTAAGCGAATTGATTTTCCAATGCGCTGCAAACGAGCAAGCGAGGAAGACTCCCCAAACCAGCCAAGTGACCAGAACGCTTTGGATAATCGTTCGATAGATAGCGGCAGCGAACTGAATTGGCACCATCGGTAACGTGGCTTGAAATGCACCCATGCGAATGTGTTCACTTTCATGAATCGACTCGCTCAGCAAAGCTCCTCGCTGACGTTTCGCCCCACCGGAACGTGAAATGCCGATGAAACAACCAGCAAAGAGCCCCGCCGCCGAAAACCCGATCATCCCAAAATAATAGATGGCTTGGTAGATTCGCTCTGCGAGAACATTGGCGACAAGATGCGGTAACGCAAGATCTGGGAAAAGGGGTCGGCCTCGGCTCCATTGATACGCTCCGTAGATCGATAACGGCACGAAATAGAAAGACAGAAACAGAGCGATGATGGCGGGAAATGCTGCGCCCTTCTGGCGATATTCGTACCAGAATTGGGCCGGCCGAGGTGACGTAAAAGGGCGCAACGATTTTTGCGATCGCGATCGAATGCTTCCGCGAAATCGCTCGATGAACGTTTCGATGTAGCTCAACAACCATTCCTCGCCACAACGGTCTTCTGCAACGCTACGCACCGCAGCGAAATACGTCAGAGTCGTTGCAATAAGAAGCGTTGTGAACTCGCCGAGCGTGAAATGTTTCCATAAATGCGTTGGTAGAGAGGAAAACGAATCTTGATACCGAAATCTCGCCCAGTAGCACAGTGCGATCAGCATTCCAATTCCGAACGCAAAACTCCAGGAAATCGTCGTTCGACATTGACTGAACGCAAGATAGGTTGGAGCGGTCAACGCAAAGGCGAACAGCGATAGCCCTAGGATTGGCAAGTTCGTATCCAAGAGTAGATTTCCTGCGGAGAAACCCAACGCGACGATAAGCCCGACGGCAATACATGGCAAGAAAAGTCGCCAAGCCACCAGCGTCGCCGTTGAAATGGGAAGTCCATACGAACGTGAAATAGGTGCTTGGAAAAGGGCGAAACAAATGGCGATGACCAGTATGTAACCCAATGAAAGGATTTCGTGAATAAGAATAAACTCAGGACTATTCGAATCGAAAGCCGACTGGTTCAGCAACCAACAGGGATAAATCCAAATCCCAGCCGCAGTCACCAGCAATGGAACCAGCACCCAACGAATCGTCCTATAGAATTCCCAGAGCATGGCATGAGCAATGGAACGCATGAGTTGGCTCCTTGGCTATTGAGTGACAGGTTTATTCGGAGAAACTCGCGAGACAAAGATCTCGTCGAGCGATACCGACGATTCTTCGACAAGCGAAGCACCTAGGGCTTCAGCTTGTCGTTTGAGCGTCGCAACGTCACCGTCGCACACATAGGTCCACTCCGAGCCAGCTCCGTCGGACGTCAGAGCACCGGCAAGCCTCGGAGGTTGCAGCATCGCTTGATTGAATCGCACAGTGAGTCGGCAATGGGATTGCTTCAATGCATCCATAGTCCCTGTCAACATGATTTTTCCTTGATGGATAATCGCGACATAGTCGGCAACGCGTTCGACTTCGTCGAGCAGATGCGATGAAAACACGACCGTGCGTCCCTCGTCGGCAATCGTTCGAATGATCGCACCCAAGATGTCTCGACGAACGACTGGGTCCAGGCCAGAGGAAGGCTCGTCGAGAACCAGCAGCTCGGGGCGATGTGCGAGCGCGACGAGCAATCCTGCCCGAGCACGTTGACCACGCGACAAATCTTTTACTCGTGCCCGTGCATCGAGGTCAAACATCGTGCGTAGCTCGTCGGCATACTTTTCATCCCATCCAGGGTAGAACGCTTGTGTATACCGCATCAGCTCTTGGATTCGCATCCAGCCGGGGAGATCTCGATCTTCCGATAGATAACCGATCCGGCCGAGCACGCCGACAGGATCGGTAACAGGATCCAGTCCGAAAACACGAACTGTACCGGCACGGGCTTTTAGTAGTCCAAGGAGATGTCGAATGAGCGTCGTTTTGCCAGCGCCATTGCCGCCGATCAAACCAAAAACCGAGCCTCGTGGTATATCCAGCGACACATCGTCCAAGGCTTGCTTGGCCCCGAACTTTCGTGTGACATGCTCGACTTGGGCAATCGGTTCGGCTGTTGTTGCGAGGGTATCAGGCATCAGAGGACTCCTTATCACGAGAGGCACTTAAAACCGAATGGCGTTGTTGGATGAGTTTCTGGACGTCGTCGACAGAGACGTTCATGTGCAAGGCTTCGGCGAGCAATTGATCGATGCGTTCGGTGAGAATTTTCATGCGTTCGCGACGAGCTAGCGGCGAGCCTTGGTCGGTGACATAGGTGCCGGCCGTTCGCCGCTTCTCGACGATGCCCGCGATTTCCAATTCGCGATAGGCACGAGCGATGGTGTTCGGGTTGACCACCAGTTTCTCAGCCAAAGCGCGAATCGGCGGGAGCTCTTCGCCAGCCGCCAGCCGCCCCGCTGCAACCAGGTACTTGATCTGGTTGACGACCTGCAGATAAATCGGCACACCATCGCTCGGGGAAATATGAATTTGCACGATCGGCACCTCCAGGTCACTCGCGATCCAAGACCTAACTCCCA
>JANPLJ010000738.1:0-7815 GCA_031426475.1 Pirellulaceae bacterium
GGTGGACTATAACCGTCCAACACGCCGTTGGTGAGACGAGTTCGCCAACAGTATTGGCCGGTCAACAAGCCATATCGAGTCGGCGTGCAGACCGAAGAGGGTGTATGGGCGTCTGTGAAGCGTAGCCCGTCCTTTGCCATTTCGATTCAAGTGCGGCGTCGGAATCTTTGACTCGGCGTTGTAGCATTGAGGATCGCCGTATCCAAGATCGTCTGCCAAGATAACCACGATATGCGGCATCGAAATTGTCTGGGAGGACGGAGATTGCCCTGGAAGTAGCTGCGCGTTGAAACTGCAATTGAGAAAGGCAAAAGCGAAGACCGATAAACCAAACTTAGAATACATGGATCGATTCCGGATGAAGAAAGTAAGCGAGGTTATTTAGGCTTGCCCCTCGTTCGCAATGGTTTGAAATCTTGGTAGGACCGCAAAGGAGTTGTAGAAGGGGCAAACTATTTCGCAAACAATGATTTTTGAATATCGCGAAAGGCTTTGAACTCAAGGGAATTTCCAGACGGATCTCTGAAGAACATCGTGCATTGTTCGCCGGGTTCGCCTTTGAATCGAACGTACGGTTCGATCAAAAACTTGTCGACAAATGTCTTGGCTTTTTCGGAAAGACGTTCCCATGCGTCGACTTCTAAGACGACGCCAAAATGCGGAACGGGGACTCCGTGCCCATCGACATGGTTCGACATCTGGGAGATCGAGCCAGTCGGACCTATCTTTGGATTCACGTGTACGACCAACTGATGTCCAAACATATCAAAGTCAATCCACTCTGGGCTGCTGCGGCCTTCTGGAAACCCCATCTTCGTCCCGTAAAAATCGCGAGCTTCGTCGAGGTTTCTAACTTGGATCGCGAGATGAAACGGTGTGAGCATAGTGGAACCTTGAAGGAGCTGGAGGGATGGAAAGTTGCCGTCGGGAAGCGATTATACCTGGACAATGCATCCGCTGAGGAGTTGTGTTGATTTGGGCCACCCGAAGAATAATCGCGACAACGCACTCATGGGCTGGAGCATTTCGCGGACAAATTGCGAGAGACCTTCAAAGCCATTGTACGAGAAGGCGACGAGCAAGCCGAGCATGAGCAGATTCGCGGTTGGAAGGAACATCCAGCAAAATTTCCATGACAACGCCATTAATTCCGCTTGGTCTCGGCGAATCTCTCGGACAGTCGAAACAACGTGAAAACCTGTCGCAATCCCCAATGCGATGCTAGTCCACGGAAGGAAATATCCGAATGGAATCATCAAAGCAAAAAACCAAAGGAAAACAGCCGCCGTCGGGAAGAAATAAGGAGCGATCTGAATCAGCCAGTTTCCCCCACCAAGGAAACGAACAAATGAACCTTGACGTTCTTCTCGAGACAATCCCACGATCGGATGCAGTGTTATCAATGCAAACAGGAGGTGTGTCGCTTCGTGTTCGGCTCGCATCAGCCACGGACCGATCGAACGAAAACGAAGAAGGAATCGCCAAGCGAACACAAATAGGGCGATACCGCCACAGTAGGCAAGCGTCGTGAAAGGTGATAGGAGAATCCGTCTTCCAAGCAGTAAGACTGCCCAAACAAGGCACGGCAACCAGATCACCGAAAGGATGGCGACCGGCCATTGAAGTCTTTGCATCCAGCGATCGACGGAACGATAAAGCACTCTATTGACCGTGTCGGCTCCGAATTTGCGAAAGGCCGTCCAAGAGCGGACGAGGATTTCCGGTTGAATCGATTAAGCCTGCATTCGAAAAAACATGCTTACCACGATCCGATTGCTGATTCCAAAAGATACCATGAACATTCTGTTTGGCCAAAAGCATCTGTATGACTTCCAGCGAATAACTGGATATCGATGGAATAGATTTTTCGAACGGCGAGGACGGGTTTTTCCAAAGAGAGACCATCGGGTATTTGGGAAAGGCGTCGGCGTCGTTGGCGGAACTGCTTGCAATTGTTGCGGAGACGACCAGTGGGACACCTAGTACCGCCCACTGGTCGATGAGATCGGAGATGTCGATAAGATCTCTCGGAAGCGAACCACCTGGCGAATAGCCAAGATTTACCTCCAAACCGATTCCCGACAATCCTAAGTCCGCTCGAAGAAGCGCATCTGAGAAGTGCAACGGGCTGATCGCATTGGCTCGTTGCCCGAGATATTCACCCCAAGGCATATCCATCGTGATTAGTACAGGAGTGCGTGGGTCCGCTCGGCGAGCTGTTTGGACAATGCCAACCGCTAGTTGAAGTGTCTGTTCGTCCGAGAGTCCAAGCTCATTGGGACTGTTGAGGCCTGATGCGACATTCCAAATGCTGACTTGCCCGCGGTAGCGTTCGACCGTTCGCTGTACAAACTGGCATGCACTTTGATAGAGGGAATCGAAGTCATGCATCATGTACATCCAGTGTTGAATCGCATGTTGTTGCAACGAAATGAGAGGCCCTCCGACAATCCTCATCCCTTGCTCTTTTGCCCACTTCATTTGTTCGTCAAAAACTTCATATCCAACTCGATCGACGTCAGCATCTATATTGTGCCAGCTGGACGCGATGGCGACGGTATTAAATGCTTCGCGAACAGTAAAGGCATCTGTCCTCCAGTCCGCACTTGCATCTAAGCGTACGCCCAGAAGCGTTGTGAGCTGCTTTTCTTGTTGGATCCGAAACTGGATCGCTTGAGAAATGAAAGAGCGGCACAGCGGCCGCGAAGCAGACATCGCCGCTTCGATCGACTCTTGCGCCTTCTGGCAAGCAAGATAGGGCGATGCGGCTTGAAGCATGACGGCGTCGATAAAGCTTGCAATCGCGACTTCGATCATTGGGCCAAACGATTCGGGAATCTTCAAGCCAAGACGCTGCCATTCGACCGCTCGATTGCGAACACGATGCAATGTGCCCCGCGCCAGTTCTACTGGCAGCCAATACGGGCTTGCTTGACACCGCAGGCTGGCTGTCGAAAGAACCGATAAACCGAACTCGTTGTTCGGCCAGACAATCGAAAGTCGACCAGATTCGTCGATTGCACGCTCGATCCCAAATCCGCTCTCGGTGACGTCGATATGCCCGGCCCACGGCACCCCTTCGATTCCGGAGATATAAGCGGTGCCTAAGATCATCGGATCATACTGATCTAGATGAGGAACATTGAACTGCATGATCCCCATCTTGATGCGCTTTTCGACTTGGAACGGAGTTTCAATAAATGGGAAGAGGCTGCCGACTCTTTCGGAATTCATCGACAGATCGTAAACTCGACGGTCTTTAGTATAAACGATAGTCTGCTAACCCACTACTTGGCTACTTTCATAATGAATGAACCGCTCCTGCAGTCCGATTTGCCATTTCCTAAACGACAAGGGAAAGTCCGGGATTGTTACGATCTTGGCGATAGGCTGCTGGTTGTCAGCACCGATCGAATTAGCGCCTTTGACTATATTCTTCCCAATGGAATTCCAGACAAAGGTCGAGTCCTGACTCAATTGAGCCGGTTTTGGTTCGAGAAGTTAGGCGTCGATCATCATTTGCTTTCGACGGAGATTCCGCAGGAGGTAAAGCCATTCGATCCGGCCGGATCCCTAGTTGGTCGTGTCATGGTGGTACGAAAAGCCGAAGTCATCCCGTTCGAGTGTGTCGTTCGAGGGTACTTGGAAGGTTCAGGGTGGCGTGACTACCAGGCGACAGGACAGATCTGCGGAATCAAGTTGCCCCAAGGACTCGATCAATGTGCGCGACTACCAGAACCGATTTTCACGCCGACGACGAAAGCCCAGACGGGACACGATGAAAGCATTGCATTCGAAGAAATCGAGAGAAATCTTGGCAGTCCCTTGGCGAACCAGCTTCGTGAACAGAGTTTGACGGTCTATCGACGTGGTGCTCAGATCGCGGCTGAGAAAGGGATTTTGATAGCAGATACCAAGTTTGAATGGGGCTGGCATGAAGGGAAGGTTATTTTGATCGACGAAGTCCTTACTCCCGATAGCTCGCGATTTTGGCCGGCGGCGGAATACCAAACCGGCCGCGCTCAACAGTCCTTCGACAAGCAGTTTGTCCGTGAATACTTGATGAGCACATCGTGGGATCGCAATAGCCCACCACCCAGCTTGCCCAAATCGATCGTGGACAGAACTCGCGAAAAGTACATCGAAGTCTATGAACGACTTACGGGATTGAGCTTTCGAGTTTAGCTAGCCACGGTTCAGTTCCCGGAGCGAATCGCGTTCACGGAGAATTTTCAGAAAAGTCGCTATAAACTACCGAAGCCTCAAAATTCGCTAAACTGCCAAACTAACCCTAGCCGATTCTATCCCGAGTGGATGTGCCGTTTACTGCGCGCACTCCGACCAAGTTGTTTCCCCTAATACGGCGAAGCATTGATCGTAACGGATTAGCTATCAGTTTGGAGATCGGTTCGAATGTCTACAAAACTGGGTTTTACAACGCGGCTAGCTGCCCTTTTGGTTGGCATCGTGATGGCGAACGTTTTAACAACGCAAGCATTTAGCCAGGGGGACGAACCAAGTTTTCGAGCGAACGAAAGCGGCGAAGGAAGAGGCTTAGGCAGCACACTTCAACGATTCTTCGGTTCGCGTGAAAAGGCTCCAGAGCAATCCGATCGTCCGCAAACGCCGCCACGGGCACCGTTACACGGCCTCAAGCCGGGCGTGTTTCAGGGTGGGATCGTAAAACAACTCCGAGGCGTCTCGGCAGAAGACTCGGAGGCCTCGCATCTTCGCGTCGAGGCGTCGAAAACGCCGACCGAAGAGCAGTTTCTTGCCCCCGTTCCAACTTCGCCGAGCAAGATGGCCCAGCGAGCGGCCGGTGAGCCATTTGCGTCGAACAACAGTTCTCCGTCGAACAATCGATCGGTAGCCCCGCAACGCACTGTACCGGCACGAGATGTTTTTGCAGATGATCCTCCAAGTATTGTTGGAAC
Source organism: Pirellulaceae bacterium (assembly GCA_031426475.1). GTDB lineage: Bacteria > Planctomycetota > Planctomycetia > Pirellulales > Pirellulaceae > JAIYDQ01. The sequence goes on from JANPLJ010000738.1 coordinate 4,935, forward strand.
TGGCGTGGAAGCACGTAAATCGGTTCCCACAGCCCGCCCAGAACCCAAGGCGTTCGGTGCTCAAGACGAATTGCCTCCGATTACGAAGGCTCAAACGAAGTCTAGTCCCAATCTGATGCCACCCAGCTATAACGCCTACAAGAACACGTCGAAACACACTGTCGAGGAAGAGCTCCCGAGAGTGTCGCGGAAAACGATTCCTGCAGGCGAAACAGTTTCGAAACCCGTGACTCCTCAAAACGGATATGCTATTCCGAATAATCCGTATACGTCCCCTGGCGTTGTATCCTCGGGGGAATCGTCGAGCAATCGCAACAGTACTCGAGCAGCTCCACCGACACAAAATCCGGTTGCACCGCCGAAGGAAAGTGTTTCGAGCACTCCGCCATCGATCCCTCAAGAAAAGCCACTTGCACCAACGACCCAACCGGCGAGACCAGTAACCAGCGGCAGCGAAATGCGATTGGAAATGGGCGTTCCCAAAGTCAAACTTTTCGTATCTGGTCCTTCGTCATTGCAAGTCGGTAAAGCGATTCCATACGAGGTATTGGTGCGCAACGAAGGAGCAGACCTACTTGGCGGCGTGATCGTCAGTATGAACATCCCTGCAAGTGTAAAATCATCATTGCCCGTTGCCACTGCAGGCGAGTTCGAATCGGACAAAGATGCTGCTGGAAATGAATCCTTGCTTTGGCACGTCGCCGACTTGGGACCATCCCAGTCGAGGGTCTTCCGAGTCTCGTTGGAAGCGACCAAGGCAGAGCATTTCGGCATGGACGTCGAATGGACTGTTCTCCCGCAAACGGGGCGAGTCGAAGTCGATGTACAACAACCTCAGCTGACCCTGTTGCTTGAGGGGCCTTCGGAAGTGATGTGGGGTAAGCCAGAAGTTTATCGAATGCGGGTACGCAATCCAGGAAATGCGGAAGTCAAAGATGTCGAAGTACGGTTGACGGCAGAAGCCTACGGAAGCAATCAAACGAAGCTCGGCAATATCCCAGCGGGAAGCGAACGCATTGTTGAAGTAGAACTGACATTCCAACACTCGGGTTCGATCAAGATCGCAGGCGAAGCACAAAGTCTTGTCGATACACTCGATTCGAGTTCGAGCATCGATGTTGTTGTGAAACAAGTCAACCTTACCGCCGAATGGACGGGACCTGCTGAGCAATACCAAGGCAGTGTCGCAGCGTACAGCATGAAACTCAGCAATGCCAGCTCGATTGCAGCCGAAAGCATTACTTGCACAACGACGATTCCAGCCGGACTGCGAATGGTTTCGATGCCTGAAGGGGCTAGCCTGGCTGGCAACGAAATTCGGTGGTCAGTCTCTTCCCTTGAAGCGAATGCTTCGCTCATGTTTGACTTTACATTCCAGGCGATCGAATCCGGTGCAACCAAGCTTTTGAGCAACATTCAATGCCAAGGCGGCGGAAAGGCAGCTGCGGAGGCGCTCGTGCAAATCGAATCGGTTTCCGATCTGAAGCTCTCGGTCACCGACCCTGTTGCTCCTGCTCCCGTTGGTCAGGATGTTGCCTACGATCTCACGATTGTCAATCGAGGATCAAAGGCGGCGAAGGCAGTGAAACTCATCGCGCAGTTCTCGAACGGTATCGAGCCGACTCGGGCCGAAGGTGGTGCGGCTCGCGTTCTACCAGGGCAAGTCGTCTTCGAGCCGATCATGTCGATCGAACCTGGACAAGAAGTCACGTTGCGTGTCTATGCCCAAGCCGCAGAACCCGGCATGCATCGCTTCCGAGCAGAACTGGAATGCGAAGAGAGTGAAACGCAGTTGGTCGAAGAAGAGACGACTCGATACCTTGCCACATCGCGAACCGATAGCAGCAAGACGACGATTCGACGCTAGTTCGGCACGAGTCCAACACGACTCTTTACCCCACGTAGCCGAAGTCGTCAGACTTTGGATGAAGTGCGAGCATCGCTGACGCTTCCTCCAGATTCTGACGCTTCCGGCTACCAGATCGAAACTCTCAGCCGCAGCCGAAGTCGTCCGAATCCGGCTGCTTTCTCGCCACAGAGTGGCCGTCCGATTTATCGACACGGCGAATCGAAGGACGAGCAACCTCGTTAAAGGGGGCTATCGTTTCAATTCGTTGCGTCATCCACCAACAACTTTCGAACGCGTGCGATGGCCGGAGCTGACCAGGCTTTGTCGGCGTACAATTCGATTAGCGATCGATAGAAATTTTGCTTTGGTTCTCCGCCAAGATTCGATTCGGCCCAGTCGATCTGTTCATCGAGAAGTTCCGTTGCGGGATTCACTTTGATATCCAAGCCTGTATCGAGTCTCTTCAAAATACTGCCAGCGATTTCCACGAGCTTTTGCTGTTTGTTCGTCAATCGATCGGAGCGATTAAAGACAGTTATGAATGCTCGAAGCTTTCGCTTGGCGAGTTCCGTATCTTGCTGCTGGGCTCGCATGCAATCGAGAAAGGCTTGCTCGACGGGATCCATCTCCGCCTCGCTGCCGACCACTTTCGAGCGACGCAAAAGTCTTCGAACCGTTCGCTGTTCTTCGATTTCGTTTTTAATCGCTGCTAATTCAGCGACTCTTGGATCATTGGGATAAAGCGACTCAAAATGTTGGATGGTAGGTTCGATCGCAATCAGATCGTCGTCGCTTCCCGTTTCAATCGCTGCGGTAATTTCTTCGAAGAGGCGATCCGCGGTCGGGGAGCGGCTGAAATAGAGAATCGATCCGACGCTCGCTAAAATCAACAACACCAACGCTGCGATTGAGATCCAGTGCGAAGTTCGCTCTGTTTCTTCCGACGTTCCGCCACCAAAATCCTTCCGTGTCCGATTCTCTTCCTCGACAATGGTAAAGCGTGTTTTCCCGGGAGCTGCTGAATCGTCTGGT
>JANPLJ010000739.1:0-2616 GCA_031426475.1 Pirellulaceae bacterium
CGTACTCGTATTCCTCTCCTTCGCCGGATTCTTCTTCAACCTCGTCGACTTCTTCCCATTCTTCTTCGGTTAGCTCGTCTTCGGCGCCCGCTGCTTTTTCTGCCGAGGCGACGGTAACGCTCCTTCTAACACGTGCTTCGGTGCTCTTCGCACTTGGTGCAGGCGCTGTCTCTTCCCAGCCATCATCGCGCCGAATCTTATTCTTTCGCGGCGTTGAAGCAACATCTTCTTTTGTCACGGCTGGATTCGAATCGCCACCTCGCATCGCTTCCCACTGAGCGATCGATATCACCACTTCGCGAGCTTGTGAACCGTTGTACTGGCCAACGATCCCGTCTTCTGCCATAAAGTCGATCAGTCGAGCAGCGCGGCCATAACCGATTCCCAATGCGCGTTGCAGCAACGAGCAGCTTCCTCGGCCTTCCCGAACTACGACATCGACGGCACCTTCGTAGAGCTCGTCGCGTTTCTTAAACGCAGTTGGCTTCGCGACCTCGCCGTCTTCCTCGCCATCGACCTTCACCTTGATATGCATCAGTTCATGAACGAAGTTTTGCTCGCCGGTACTGCAGTGATCGACGACGCGATTGATCTCTTCGTCGCTGAGATAGGTCCCTTGGCCACGCAACAGAGTGCTGGTACCAGGCCAGAGGAACAGCATATCGCCGTTCCCTAAAAGCTTGTCAGCACCCATTTCATCCAAAACGACTCGCGAATCCACGCGACTGGCAACTTGGAAACTGATACGGGCCGGCAAGTTACTCTTGATCAAACCAGTAATAACGTCGACCGTCGGTTTTTGAGTTGCGAGGATCAAGTGAATACCGACGGCTCGACTTTTCTGTGCCAACCGAATGATGTGCTGCTCGACCTCTTTGCCGGCGGTCATCATCAAGTCGGCGATTTCGTCGGCGACGATCACGATAAAGGGCAAGTGGTCAGGAATTAAATCAGCGTCTTCGGCGGTTTCAGGCTTTAGTCGCTCGTGCAGTTCTTCGTGGCCCAGCTGGTTATAGTTCACAAGATGTCGAACGCCTGCTCGAGCGAGCAGTGCATAACGCTCTTCCATCTTATCGACCGCCCAAGCCAGAATGGCTTCGGCCTTGCGCATGTCGGTGACGACGGGATGCATCAGATGTGGAAGGCGGGCATATCCGCTGAGCTCCACCATCTTCGGGTCGATCATCAGCATGCGGACTTCATCGGGTCGCCGAGCCATGAGAATCGAAGTGATGATCGAATTCAAGCAAACGCTCTTACCCGTACCCGTTCGACCAGCGATCAACAAGTGAGGGAGCGAAGCCAAGTCGACTGTCAGTGCCTTGCCAGAAACATCTTTACCGAGAAAGAGCGGTATCTTCATCTTCTTGATGTTCGACGTCGACTCTTCGATGACATCGCGCAGACGAACCATATGACGCGTTTCGTTCGGGACTTCGATACCAACCGTGTTCTTGCCTGGGATCGGAGCCACAATGCGAACACTGGGAACGCGAAGCGCGATTGCAAGGTCATCGGAAAGGCCCGTGATCTTGCTCAAACGAAGTCCCGGTTCGAGTTCGATTTCGTATTGCGCGATGACTGGACCGGTATCGATTTCGACGACGCGTACATTCAGCCCGAAGTGTGCAAACGTTTGTTCGAGAATCTTGGCTTTCCGGCGCACCTCCACTTCTTGTTCTTCGTAAGAAACATCTTCGCTAGGTGTCAGGAGATCGATACCCGGAAGCACGTATTCTTCGGTTCCTTCCGGGAGCTTGGTGTCGTCGAGATGCTCGAGCGATTCCAATGCCGCCTTCTTATCATTCTTGCTATTGAGCTTGCGATTGGTAACGCGCGGTCCTTCCAGTTCGTGCGGATCGTCAGCGCGGGCAACAACGTCCTCTCCGTCGACTTTCAATTCCCGTATAGCCGACTCGATGGCTTCCTCGACATCTTCTACTTCAGATTCTTCCTCTTCGACCTCTTCTTCCACCTCCTCAAGCTCCTCTTCCTTGGCTTTCTTCTTGCCGCCTAGCAAGGATTGAGCGAGCGTTGAAGCGAACGATGTCGAGCTGGAACGTCGACCGCTGGCCGCTGCCGCTTTCGAATCGGATTCGACTGCCGAAGCTGTCGACGATACATCGGAACGCGCGACCGAGGGTTCGCTGGAAAGGTCAAGCGCGCCGGGTTTATCACCGAGCGCTTTCCGACCGATGCGAACGGGAGGACCATCCTCTTCCACCGGTTCAGTTTGGTCCTGGCGTACGGTCAACGAAGTTGGAAGATCGGAACGACCCACGGCCGGTCGTGTTTGGAGTGCTTTCTCGTGCGCTTGTCGTATCAACCAAGAAACCGGAAGTCCCAATTGGCGACCGGTCGTACAAAGACCCGTAGCTGAATAGCCAAGGTAGCGAAGGACTGCGTACTCGGTGCTCAGGAGAAGGCCAGCGATCAGGCAGCCGAAGATCAGGACGAGGCTACCAAGCAATGCAAAATGCTCATGCAACCAGGTGCTCGTCATTGCACCCAAATAGCCACCGGACCCGATCGGAACGGGAATCGGCAGATGAAGTTGCATTGTCGGCAACAGCGAAACCAATGAAAGCCCTACCAACGTCCAACCAAAACTGCGTC
>JANPLJ010000740.1:0-3123 GCA_031426475.1 Pirellulaceae bacterium
CGCAGCGATACGCCTCGATCAATCAATTAAACAACGTGCGATTCGAGGAAGGTGATTTTCTGAAAACCCTCGACGCCAAACAGCAAGCTGGTGAAATCTACGACGCGATTGTGTTAGATCCACCCAAGATGGCTGGATCTCGCGATTCGGTCGACCGCGCGTTGAGAGCTTATCACCGGATGAACTTTCTAGCGGTTCGACTGTTGCGACCAGGTGGCATCCTGGTTACTTGCAGCTGTTCGGGGCGAGTTAGTCGCGACGATTTTCATCGCGTCCTACGCGGTGTTGGCAAGCAATCGCGACGTTCCATTCAGATTCTCGAGCAGCGTGGAGCGGCGCCAGATCATCCTGTTTCGACCGCTTGTCCGGAGACCGACTATTTAAAGTGCTTCATCTGTCGCGTTGGAGACTGATGGAGCGCGAGTGAAGTTCCTGCGAGCGGAGTCGCAGGTCCACTCTTCTATACTACCTGCTCGGCCTCTTGTTTGAGCTTGTTGATTTCGACCGCTCCAAAGACGTAGTAAATGCCGCCGATCGCTGCAACGACAATCAACTCGAGTCGATACATCGCGGCAACGATTAAACCCGAGAATCCATCTGGAAGATTGGGTAACTCCTGGAAGAGCTTTTTGACGGCCATTTCTTGAACGCCAACGCCTCCGGGTGTGAGCGGCAAGGCGGCCGCTGCGAATGAAGGAGGAACGATCAAAAAATGATCTGTCAACGATGGGGCGTTCGTGTAAAGCGCGATCGAAACGAGGTACATTCCGAATGTCAAAATCAAATGAACGAAACAGCTCATCCCGACCAGGACAACGACCAGCACAGGCCTTCCTTCGAAGAGCATTCCAGCGGAAGCCATGCGATGAAGAGTATGACCGATGCCGGGCAAATGATTCAACCATTTCACAGGAAGTCGATGTCCGGCGAACACTACCAAAGCAAGGCTGCCAATTCCAATCGATACGAAAATCCATGCTCCACGGCGAATCCAATCGAGCGTGTTCGAAAGAGATCCGCTGAAAACCTGAAGGCTGACAGCAGCAATGATTACCAATCCCAGCAAACCCAGCGCGCGATCGACCAATACGGATGCGATGATTTCTGGACGCTTTTTTCCGGCTTGCCGGGCAGCCGCGATGGCTTTGAAAAGGTCTCCTCCAACCGCTCCGAGTGAAACAAAATTGAAGAGGTTTCCCAGGAAACCCAGGCGTATCGCTTCTGTTACGGTGAAGGGAACTTGCAACGCGTGAACGAACACGTGCCATCGTAGGAAACTAAGAAGATGAGCTCCAAGCACTACAAGCAACGACGCGCCTAACAGGCCCCAATTCTTCTTTTGCTGGACGAGCGCATTCCATTCGTCTTTTTTGAAAGTCGTGGCAATCCATACGATTAAAAGCACTAAGACGATGAGTTTAATCGCGAGTAGAATATATTTTCGCAACGATTTCGGCACGTATTATCGTTATCGATCAAAGAGTTTTTTGATGGCGTATACCGTCACCGCTCGGCCGGCCCGAGCGATCGATGTTGTCAGTGGGATTTGCTTGGGGCATACCGCGACGCAATTTTGTGCGTTGCCACAGGCTTGGACGCCTCCGGGTTGCTTCAATGCTTCGAGTCTATCACTGGCCATGTTTTTTCCGACGGGGTGTGAATTAAAGAGCATCGCCTGCGAAATCGCGTGCGCGCCGACGAAGCCTTGGTCAAAAGCGGCGTTCTTTCGCGCTGCTAGGTCCTCATCCGACTCGCCCGGTTGTCGTTGGAGTTCGATCTTGTTGAATTGCGGGCAAGCATCTAGGCAACAACCACAACTCATGCACTGGCTGAGTGGATAGTCCCGTTCCTGCTCGTCGCGAGAAATCCTAGGGCCAGCTCCCATATCATAATAGCCGTCGACAGGAACCCAAGCTTTTACTCGCTCAAGCGACCTGAAAAGTCGACTACGATCGACCATCAGATCACGGACAACTGGAAATTTCGTCATCGGACGCAATTCAATCTCATCGGGGGTCGCTTCCAGAAGCCGATCGACGAGAGCCGAACAGCTTTGTCGAACACGACCGTTGATGACCATGGTACAGGAGCCGCATACCTCCTCCAAGCAACCACAATCCCAGGTTACCGGGGCAACGTGTCTGCCTTCGCTGGTATGGCTCTGGGCGGCGACCTTCTGGAGAACGCTGATGACATTCATGTCAGGTTCATACGGAACCTGATGACGTTCCCAATAGCTTGGAAGACCTGGTCCGTCTTGCCTCAGGATGCGAACGTTGACTTTTTCTGGACGACGACGATTCTTGGTTGCTTCTGAAGTCGAGGCAATCATAACGGCTTTCGTTGATTCACCAGTGGTGCTTAAGAGGTTAAAAACAGACGCGTGTTGGGACGTAAATAAAAACTTGGCTTAGGCGTTGCTTAGCCGACTAAAGCAGGAACTTTCGGTTCCCCGGCATTCTCGTGCGGAACTTTCTTCTTCGAACGTGCTTTCCAAACTTCTTCAATCGCATCGGCTCCCACCAAGCCGTATAATCTTGGGCGAGGCGGAATCAGCGACGTGTCAATCGATTCATACTGTATATCGGGCTCGGGATCCTTCCAGGTTGCGACCGACGACTTAAGAAATCTTCGGCTGTTCTCTTCGAACTGGTCACACCAAACTTCGGCCTCTTTCTGGCGTTCAATTGGATCCTGCGACACCAAACTCTTCGGCGCAAAAGCTGGTTTGAAGTGTGCTCCACGACATTCATCGCGGAGCAGTGCACCTTTCAAGATACACAACGCAACGGGGATCATGTCTTGGAACGCTTTCGTGAAGATAACATTCTGGTTGGACCAGTTGCCGGTATCCGTTAACGTGCATTGCTTCGATCTTTCTTGAATCGACAAGACTCGATCGTAGGCTTCCTGAAGTTGATGGTTCTCGCGGACAACCGTTGCGGACCGCGTCATGATATCGCCGAGCTCTTGATGCAGCAGATATGGATTCTCTTTGCCCGATGTGTTGGAGAGCAAGGCTTTGTGTCGCGTTTGATGTTTCGCAATTGCTTTCTCGAAAATCGTCGACGAAACGCCTTCAACCGATTTCTTCGATTGCATCCAGCTGACGATTCCAGGGGC
>JANPLJ010000741.1:0-4597 GCA_031426475.1 Pirellulaceae bacterium
TCGTCGATGACGGCGGACAATTTTTCGACCTAAGGTCGCAGTTTTTGAATTTGAGTTTTTATCATGGCAGTTCCAAAGCGACGTCATTCCAATTCCCGATCCGGCAAACGGCGGGCTCATCACCACAAGAAGCTGAAGCAATTGACAAATTGCACGCACTGCAGTGCAAGCGTCCCGACGCACACTGTTTGCCCCAAGTGTGGCTTCTACATGGGGCGTGTCGTTGTTGCAATGACCGCCGAGTAGTAACTCACTGTGCCAAAAATCGCTCTTCTTTTCCCTGGACAAGGGGCGCAGCAGCTCGGCATGGGTGCCGGTCTGATAGCTCGCAATCCAGAAGTGAAGTCCTATTTTGATCGGGCTTCCGTTGTTCTAGGCTACGATTTGCTCGAGCTTTGCCAGACTGGTCCAGAGGAGCGTCTGAACGCAACGGTCCACAGTCAACCAGCGCTTTTCGTGCATTCTGTTGCCTCGTTGGCGAGTCTCAAGCAAAGTCAACCAGACTTCATGGCGTCGGCCATTGGAGCGGCTGGGTTAAGTCTTGGAGAGTATAGCGCACTGGCCGCGGCTGGAGTTCTCGAATTCGAGGACGGAGTGCGTTTAGTTCAGCAACGCGGTGCGGCGATGCAGGCGGCTGCCGATTCGCAACCAAGCGGTATGGCAAGCGTGCTTGGGCTATCCGTGGAAGACGTCCAAGCGGTTTGTGAAGAGGCATGTCTACCGGGAGAAATCTTGCAGGTCGCGAACCTGCTTTGTCCTGGGAATACGGCGATTTCGGGTCACAGGGCTTCGTTGGAGGCGGCCGAAGCGATCGCTATCCAAAAAGGTGCGATGAAATTCGTTCGTCTGGCGGTTGCTGGAGCGTTTCATACGGCAATTATGAATCCGGCCGTCGATCGCTTGAAAACAGTTCTGGCCACGGTTTCGATGAGAAAAGCTTCGCTTCCAATTTATTCGAATGTGGATGCGGCTCCTCATGTCGAGCCAGCGGATTTTTCGAATCTTTTGGCTCAGCAAGTCGTGACGCCTGTACGATGGGAAGCCAGTCTTCGTGCGCTGATCGCCGACGGCGTCGAGCAGTTTTACGAGATTGGAGCGGGCCGTGTTCTGGCTGGAACATTAAAACGCATCGAACGGAAGATGGCGTGTGAGTGCGTCGGTGACTGACGGATATTTTTCAAAGGAATTCTATGACAACCACTGAACTCGGATTGACCGCAAAACTTGACGGTCAAATTGCGATGGTTACCGGCGCGTCCCAAGGATTGGGCGAAGCGATCGCGATCAGACTTGGGATGAATGGTGCCAAGGTTTTATGTGTCGCTCGAAACGCCGAAAAACTCGCGGCAACCGTTGAAAAGATTGTCGCAGCAGGCGGGCAGGCTGTGGCGATGGCGTGCGACGTTACCGATCGAGCAGCGGTCGAGCAACTGTTCGTTCAAGTCGAAGAAACCTACGAAAAGCTCGATATTCTGGTGAATAACGCTGGAATTACACGCGATACACTGCTGCCGATCATGCGTGACGAACAGTGGGACGAGATCATCGCTGCGAACCTGACCAGCTGCTTCCTATTCTGCCGAGCTGCCAGCAAGTTGATGATGCGGAAGCGATTTGGACGCATCATCAACATGTCGAGCGTATCGGGAATCATTGGAAATGCTGGGCAAACCAACTATTCCGCCACCAAGGCGGGGATGATCGGACTGACCAGGTCGCTATCCAAGGAGCTCGCAAAACGCAAAGTGACCGTCAACGCGGTAGCACCTGGATTTATCGAGAGCGACATGACGAAGGCTCTCGGGGACGACATCTTAAAAGAGGTCAAAACCAAGATTCCGGCAGCTCGATTGGGAACCGCCGACGATGTGGCGGCGTGCGTCTTGTTTCTGGCAAGCCCCGCTGCTAGCTATGTGACTGGACAAGTTTTGACCGTCGATGGCGGAATGACCGGTTAGCTCGTTCGGTGATTTGTCGCGATTATTGGCCGTTTCGATCAACAAATCGAACTAACACTACGAATTCCCGCTGACAGTCGCCTTCAAGCCTTGACCGAGTTTGCTAAAATCCTCTATCTTTGCACCGCTTTCGTATTGTTTCATTTCGTTGATTTGGCGATTATGCGTTGGATCGAATCTCAGGCCGACTTTTTTAGGTCGGCAGTGGACTCGAGAGAACGTAATCGATTTACTTTTTGTTGGTAATTTGGAAAGGGGTCATCCCTGCTATGGCAACTGTTGAGGAACGCGTCGTTGATATCGTGGCTGAGCAGCTTGGAGTCGAGAAGGACAAAATCAAGCGCGAAACCCATTTCGTGAACGACCTTGGAGCTGATTCGCTCGATACCGTTGAATTGGTAATGGAGTTGGAAGAAGAGTTTGACATCAGCATTCCCGAGGACGCCGCTGACAAGATTCAGCGTGTTGGCGAAGCTATTGAATACATCGAAAAGCATCAAGGCAGCTAGATAGCATGGTACGCCGTGTCGTCGTGACTGGCTTAGGCTGCGTCACGCCATTGGCCAACCAAGTGAGCCTTCTCTGGGAAGGTATCTTGGCTGGTCGTAGCGGAATTCATCCGCTCACTATCGTTGATACATCTCATCAAAAGGTGAAGTTCGGTGGCGACTGCGCCGACTTCACGCCCGGCGATAGTGTCGATCCGAAGGACATCAAACGACTTGATCGCTTTGTGCTCTTCGCGATGCATGCAGCGAAGCAAGCGATCACGGATAGCGGAATCGATTTCACCATCGAAGATAGCTATCGTTGCGGTGCCATTCTCGGCTCTGGAATCGGTGGACTTAACGAGATCGAAGAACAGATGTTCCGTCTGTTCAGCAAAGGCCCCGATCGCGTCAGTCCATTCACGATTCCCAAGATGATGTTGAACGCAGCTGGCGGAAACGTCAGTATCGCATACAAGCTGCGTGGCCCCAATTTTGCCGTTGCAACGGCTTGTGCGAGTTCCAACAACGCCATGGGCGACGCGTTAAAGTCGATCCGTTACGACGAAGCCGATATCATGATCACTGGTGGAACCGAAGCGGCGATTACGTCGATGGGAGTCGCTGGGTTCTCGAATATGAAAGCGCTATCGACTCGAAATGATGCTCCTGAAAAAGCTTCACGCCCATTCGATGCTGATCGCGATGGGTTCGTGCTCAGCGAAGGGTGCGGAGTCCTAGTTTTTGAAGAGCTCGAACACGCCAAGCGTCGTGGGGCCAAGATCTATGCGGAGATCGTTGGTTATGGCGGTTCATGCGACGCCGGCCATATCACGGCTCCCGATGCCGAAGGCCGTGGTGCAGGGCGTGCGATGATGAATGCGCTTCGCGATGCACATCTCGATCCATCGGATGTCGACTACATCAATGCCCATGGCACCAGTACGCCGTTGGGTGACAAAGCCGAAACCATCGCCGTGAAAGCCGTATTTGGCGAGTCGGCTCGCAAGGTTGCCATCTCGAGCACCAAAGGTCACCTCGGTCATGCCTTGGGTGCCAGCGGTAGCATCGAGATGATCCTCTCCATTCTCAGTTGCTATCACAACGTCATTCCGCCGACGATCAATCTCGAAACGCCTGATCCGGAATGTGACCTCGACTACACGCCGCTTCAACCTCGTAATCGACAGGTCAACGTGGCCATGAACAACAGCTTCGGTTTCGGCGGACACAACGCCACCATGATCTGCCGAAAATGGACCGAGTAGGCTACTTCTTGATCGGCTCGACGACAATGTCGATCTTCTTGGTTTCATCTCTCGGAGTTTCGTTGTCTTTCTTGTTCTCGCTTCGACATTCATCTGAAAGCCCACAAAGTTAGGCTGAAAGCCTAAGGCTGTAAGCGAGCTTCGAGCGTTTCCCAACGTTCGAAGACCGACGCGAGCTCGGTTTTGATGCTCGATAGCTTGGCATTCGCGGCAGCGATTTCTTGGGAAGATCCTTTGAAGAAACTCGGATCGGCCATCCGTTGATGCAGCGCGGCTTGTTCACTCTCAAGAGCTTCGATCTTCTTAGGTAAGCTCTCGAGTTCTTTTTGTTCTTTGAAGCTGAGCTTCTTTACAGACGTTGCCTTGGAAGGTTCGCTCGACGACATTTGTTTCGGTTTCGAATCACCGTTCGTCGATGCAATTCCCGAACTAGATGCCGCGGCTTGTCGAGCTCGTTGATAGTCGTCGTAGCCGCCGCCGTACTCTTTAACGTCGCCGGAGCCATCGACGGCGATGATACTGGTGACGACGTTGTTCAAGAACGCACGATCGTGGCTTACCAAAAGTAACGTTCCGACGTAGTTGCTCACGAGTTCTTCGAGCAATTCAAGCGTTTCCGCGTCCAGGTCATTGGTCGGTTCGTCGAGGACCAAGACGTTCGAGGGCGTTTTAAAGAGTCGTGCCAGCAACAATCGATTGCGTTCGCCACCCGAGAGGAATTTCGCTAATTGCCGCGATCGTTCCGGCGTGAACAGGAAGTCCTGCAGATAGCTGAAGATATGCCGCTTGTTCCCATTGATGATCAAATGGTCTTCATCGGGTGAGACGTTTTCCGCAATCGATTTCTCGTCGTCGATTTGCTCTCGCAATTGATCGAAGTAAA
>JANPLJ010000742.1:0-7818 GCA_031426475.1 Pirellulaceae bacterium
TGCCGTTTCTACTTGCGGTTCGTTCGATAGCGAGGTCCGCAAGAACTCGACGGCATCCAGCACTGCCTTCACCTTCGGAGTTGCTTCTGAACTCAAGATCCCTCGGTCGTTGATCGTTGGATTATTGATTGCGTCTTGAAGATCCTTCAGTGCAGTCATCACCGCGTTCATGTCTTCTTGGTTTTCACCCTCTGGCAGCAAATACGACAATCCAGACTTGGCCTCGGATGGCAATGGGCCGATGCGAGTCCCTGTAAAACCATATCGGACGTTCTCAAGCAATTCGTGTAAGGCCCTCCGTTTGTTGATGACATCAGCTGGCTGCTTGGCGAAAGGATTAGGCTTTGGTTCGGCTTTCTTCTTTGATTTTTTCCCCATTCCTTCTTCGCCGGTCAAAGGATCTTCGACCATGGTTGGTTAGTCGGAAGGCAGCTCGGCCGAGTCACCACCCATCGTAGCCGAGATTTGTGTTTCACCAACTTCTTTCATCCAGCCGTTCACTCGTGTCACCAGGTACGTCAGGGAGTTCGAGACTGCTGGGTTTGCAATCGTCTGAGCAACTTGAGATTTTGGATATTGCCCTGTGACCAGTAATGCTTTCTCGATCAGGAGCGGGTGGGTCGAAGGGTTTGCAAGAACATCCAAAGCATATTGATACAGCTCAGCCTCTTTCGCATGCTTCACTTTCAAAAGCAATTCAATTGTTCGTCCACGAAGCCACGCATCACTGCGAACATTTCGCGTTGCAGGGCGATCGACTTTGAGCGAGGCGAGAAGTCGATCCGTTAGGACTTGCCTTGTAGCATCGGGCCATGCCCCGCTTTGAAGATCGATGTGACGCTCGAGTCCAGCAAGCGCGGCGGCTCGAATTCCGTCGTTTCGCCCCGCAAGGGAAAGCGCGAGCAGCGGTGCCGTGGCTGCGCTAAGCGGTTCAGCTGCAACATTGCCTTTTGCCCGTGTCTTATTGAGACTTCCCAGCATTTTTGTTGCGATGATCCCGGCCGAGGGTTGGTAATTCCCTTCTGCAATTTTTTTCATTTCGGTAAATAGTATCGCGTTGAACTCGTTCATCACATTGTCGCCGGCTTTTTCGGCTTGCATGATGTCCGCAGCAATTTCCAGTCTCGCCGAATTGCCCGCCTCTGGTTTACTTGGAAAGGTCAACATGGGGAGCAAATAGCCTTTGTAATAGGCTTCCACATCCTGCTTGTTGTACGCAACGGCCCCTTTCAGCATCGCATTCTTCGCGCCCTGTTTTTCCTTGAGCGTTGCCGGATTGCGCATCGCTTCACTGACATCATATTTATCATAGGCCGGTGGATTTGGTTTCGCCGCCTCTTGACCCAGGAGGGAATCGTGGAAACCAACGAATGAGCTCCCGATGAAGACCATTGCGAAACTGGCCCTCACACAATTTGAGAATGCCGAACGACTGGCATTACTTAGCCATTTCAGTGACATGATGGGTTCCTAAAAGGTACTCAAATGAGGCCGATGACGAGATGTTGAAAAGCTGGGGCGTGCCAACGATACGCAATGCACTATTTTAGGCAGCGCTGACCGATTTATCTACTCGTCTGCCGCTGAAGCCGGGGATTTACTTCGTCCAACCTTAATCGATCGGTGGCCGAATTCGCAAGAATTCGCAGGAAAGTCGAAAAACGCGGTCCATGTCGATTCGGCGGAAGTCGGATGAATTCCGCTACGATCGCTGATTCAAGCTGGTGCTTTGTCCACTTAGATTTTGGGTTTCCATTCGTAGCCGATGTCGTAAGACTTCGGAGGAAGCGCAGTAGACATCGCCTTTCGAGCTGCGTCCGAATTCTGACGAATTCGGCTACCGACCTTAAAATCGAAGTTGGATGAAGCACTAGCCGCACTCTTGCGTTTGAGTGTGCAAGGCTGGATCCGGATAGCGTCCCGGCAGATCTTCCGCATACCATCGGTCCAAAACAGCGATCCAATCCGTCAAGTTTCGGGTTTTGACGAAACTTTCTCGAACCGCTAGGTGCTCCGGGTGGAGCGCCGAGTACTTGATACCGAATTTTCGCATGGTGACCCCAACTCGAGCTTCTCCGTACAATTCTTCCGCTAGCCGAAAGTGCCTTTCGATGACCTTGCGTTGCTGCCAAAGTGAAGGCGGACTCGGCAGCGGTTGTCCAGAAAAAATCGCACGGGCTTGCTGAAATATCCAAGGATTACCGATGGCTCCCCTGGCTACCGTTACTCCATTGATGCCCGTTTCGGCCATCATGCGATAGCAATCTTCGGCGGTAAACAGATCACCGCTGCCGAGGATCGTTTTGTCGCCGACGTGTTTCTTGACTTCGCTAAGGAACGACCAGCGACTCGGACCGACGTATCGTTGCTGGACAGTACGACCATGAACAGTGATCGCAGCAGCTCCCAAAGCAAATGCGCCGTCTAGGATCTCGTAGAAGCGATCGCGACTTTCTGACGAATCATCGATGCCACGACGCATTTTCAGGGTGACTGGGATCTCGCTTGGAACCACATCGCGAGTTCGACGCACAATTTCCAATGCAACTTGAGGTTGGCTTAGATGGAAGCCACCGCGGCACCGTCCGAGCACTTTCTTGACGGGGCAGCCAAAGTTGATGTCGATAACGGCAAACCCGGCTTCGACCAGTCGCATCGCTCCGGCCGCAAACTGCTCTGGTTCCGATCCCATCAACTGGCCCGCGACAGGTTGTTCATCTGGCGAGTTGTATAGAAAATGCTTTGTCCGCTCGCGCTGTTTGATTTCGACTAGAAATTGATCAAGCAACACTTCACAAAGCGTATACGAAGCGCCAAATTCGCGTGCCAACAATCGCATTGGCCAGTCACTATATCCACTCAAAGCGGCCTGAACGACCGGAAAACCGACCGTCAACGATCCGATCTTTAGCGGAGCAAAAGAAATGCGAGATGCGGATTCTTGGGATTGTTCAGCCGTTTGCGTTATCGAGTGCATAAAAATTGCCAGCTATTGGTCGCGTGGCTTCATTGGGATGGACTTGAGCTTTTATCGACTTGCCGGAAAAGTCGGCTCAAGCTATCTCCCTAGCCTAACCGATTCAAAGATTGAGTTGTAGCGTGCCCGCCGCTATTCCCAAACCCTTCAATCTGCGAATGAGCGTCCCTCCATCTGGGGCAAGATACGATCGAATGTCCAAGAAACCTTCCGACAATGGCTTGATGAAAAATGCGTTCCGCAGCCGAAGGTCCGCCGTGGGAGTGTTCGTGAGATCGGTTTTGCGTTGTTTAGGCATCGTGAGCGGAATGCTCGTCACCGGCTGCGGGCAGGTGATGATCAGGCAAGATCCGTGCAGAAACGTTTCAATGCTTGGGGTAGATCACGAAATGGAGGGCGAGATGGTCGCCCCATGCCATAGAACGCCCGTTGCTGATCGACTCTCGATCATGAAGGCTAAACTTGGCTGGCAGGGCGAAAAAATCAAAGCCGGGGTCGGTCGCTGTTCGGGAAAGGTCTCGGAATGCTGGTATAGCTCGCGAATCGCTCAGTGGGCCGCGAAACATCGGGAGGCAGCCAACGCCCCGCCGCTTCCGAAATTCCATCCGATACCGACGCACCCGGCGTTATTTCCAGAGCTTGACGAATAAGTGTGCGTCACTGGCTATCAGGCTAGCCGAAGTGAAAGCAAGCAATGCGCTGGGGTGACCTTTTCGATTGCGAAAGGAATGAACGCATGGTAGGTGGCAAACTGGGAAGACTATGCTCACGTGCTGTAGGCAGTTGATGCGATTCGACTGTCATAACCGATTCTAAACGCACGTGAGGAAACCTCGCTTGCCCTTCCCGCAAAGATCTGCAAGCGCGCCGCCAGTCGCTAACCGAATGTCCCAGCATGCGCAACCAAGCCCCAGCTTCCCCTGGATTGAGACGCAATTCGAGTCGCATTTTGCTATCATTTCAACTCGGCATAGCTGTTTTCGTAACAGTTGCTTGCTGCGTTGCTCAAGCAATTGACCCGGAACCGCTTGTGTTCTCATCAAAGGTTGATTCTTCGCTTCGCCTGTCGCCAGTCGTTAAGGCCATTCGAAACGTCGAGACGGCCGTCGTGAATATCCAAGGGAACAAGACGATTAGCACGACGTCTCCTGGATCGAATGGCACTGGTAAGCAAGAAGTCAACGGTATGGGTACCGGAGTGATCATCGATCCTCGCGGGTACATCATCACCAACTTGCACGTCGTCCAAGATGTTTCGCGAATCGAAGTCACGCTCGCGGACGGGACAATCACCGAAGCCCGCATGTTGAACTACGATCCCGATACCGATCTTGCTCTGATTCGAATCAATGTCGATCGTAAGCTGCCGGTCATCCCTATGGGGACGAGCAGCGATCTCATGCGAGGTGAAACGGTGATTGCGATTGGCAACCCCTTTGGCTACCAACATACGGTTACCGTCGGAATCGTCAGTGCGCTCCACCGAAACATTCCAGTCAATGGATCGCAAGAATACAAAGATCTCATTCAAACCAACGCCGACATTAATCCTGGTAACTCGGGAGGGCCGCTTGTCAATGTTGACGGCAAGGTCGTGGGCATCAACGTTGCAGTAAGGGTAGGCGCTCAAGGGATCGGTTTTGCGATTCCGATCGATGCCGCGATCGAAGTGATGGCCGATTTAGTGGCCGCCAGCCACCGTGACGAACTCTCGCTTGGCTTGGCCCTACACACAGCTCACAAGGATCACGGAACTGAAATTCGCGTCGATGAAGTGGTCAGGGCAGGTGCAACGGATGGGACGGACCCTGTGAAACCAGGTGATGTCTTGGTTTCGATGGGAGGCGTACCGATTACCAATCGCTTGGATACGGAGCTTTGTCTTCTCGGTCGAGAGCGGGGAGAAGAGTTGGATGTCCAGATTCAGCGTAGCGGCGAGAACCATCAGGTTCGCTTGAAGCTCAAGGGCGCGTCGGTGAGCTCGGATGATCGGTTCGTTAAAGAAGCCTGGGATAAATTGGGGATTCGTTTGTCACCCGTTTCTAAATCAGCATTGCAATCTGCGGGCGAGAAGTACTCGGGGGGCCTAAAAGTCTCTGAAGTCCGTCCCGGTTCAGCCGCTGCAAAGGAAAAGATCGTACCGGGCGATATCATCGTCGGTATTCTGAACTGGCAGACGCCAACACTCGCAACCCTGAGTTGGGTTTTGGCACGGGAAGAATTCGTAAGTGCACCTACTGTCAAATTCTACGTTGTTCGCAACAATACGACATACTGGTTTGCAATGAAGGTTAGCGAATTGAAATCGCGGTAACCTAAGGGGTGTCAATACTTCACTAGCTGAAAGCACACGATTGAGCGCAATAGAACGAATCTTAGTGACCGGCGGCGCAGGCTTTCTGGGGTCGCATCTTTGTGAACGCTTCGTTGCCGAAGGTCACGATGTGATTTGCCTCGATAATTTTTTCACTAGCCAGAAATCGAATGTCGAACATCTGCTGGGCAAGCCCAATTTCGAGCTCATTCGGCACGACATCACTCAACCGATTCTCTTGGAAGTCGACCAAATCTATCATCTGGCATGCCCTGCGGCACCAGGACATTACCAATACAATCCTATTAAGACGATCAAGACTTCGGTCTTGGGGTCTATCAATATGCTGGGCGTTGCAAAGCGATGTGGTGCCAAGATCATGTTGGCCAGCACGAGTGAAATCTACGGCGATCCAACCGTTCATCCTCAGCCAGAGAGTTATTGGGGAAACGTCAATACTATCGGAATCCGATCGTGCTATGACGAAGGCAAACGCGTCGCGGAGACGTTGTTCATGGACTACTATCGCATGAACAAGGTCAACATTCGAATTGTGCGCATTTTCAATACTTACGGTCCACGAATGCATCCGTACGATGGACGGGTCGTATCGAATTTTATTCGCCAGGCGATTACCGGCAACGACATTACTATCTTTGGTGATGGTAGCCAGACTCGCTCATTTTGCTATCGCGATGACCTTGTCGAAGGCTTTGTGCGAATGATGGCTGGCCCCAACAGTTTTGTCGGTCCCGTCAACATTGGAAATCCGGGCGAATTTACGATCAAAGAGCTTGCCGAACTTGTCATTGAAATGACTGGTGCGAAAGTCCATTTGGTTCAAAAACCGCTTCCCGCGGACGACCCTTCCCGCCGCAAGCCAGATATCTCGCTCGCGAAGAAGCATTTGAACTGGGAGCCCAAGATTCCGCTCCGAGAAGGCTTGGCAAAGACCATCCAGTGGTTCAAGTCGATTGACCTGAACCACTATCGCCCGCCCACACCAAACTATTCGTAGTTCAAGTTCGTCGGTTGACTAAGCCAACCGATGCTGCATCAAATTCTGGTAGCTAAAGTCGCCAGACTTTGGACGAAGCGTCATCTTCGCGGTGTTCGTCATTTTCCGAGCTGCATCCAAATTCTGGCGAATTAGGCTACAAATCGTCTACCGAAATCCATGACGTTGTTCTATCATTCGGTAACGTAGATCCTTTACAGCCTTCATTTTGAGTAATGCGCCGACACCCAGCCAACGCTGCGGCGCCTTGGATGACGAATAGTAAATTAAGACGACAGATTGCCTTTGAAGCCGCTCGATTGATGTACTTCCGGGAAGAATCCGAGTACTATCGCGCAAAACAAAAAGCCGCGAAGCGCTTGTGCAAAGACTGGGTGAAACCTGCCGAGCTTCCGACGAACGCAGAGATCCGCGACGAGATTCAATCGCTCGCTCGCGTTTATGAAGGCAGCCAACGTACCGACGATCTATTGCAGATGCGACTCGTCGCTCTTCGCAGTATGCGTCTCTTGTCCAGCTTTTCTCCGCGGCTGATCGGAAGTGTCCTCACCGGCCATGTTCGAAGCGGTTCGGATATCGATTTGCATATTTTCTCGGATAGCCTGGAAGCGGTCACAGGGACGCTCGACACCGAATTGATGTCGTATGAAGTCGAACGCAAGCAAGTCCGCAAGAACGATTTAACACAAATCTTCACGCATGTTCATATTGACGAAGTCTTTCCGATCGAACTCACGATTTACGGAACTCAACAAAGAAGTCATGTTTTCCGAAGTTCGATTACCGGCAAATCGATCGAACGCGCAAGTATTGCTCAACTCGAACAGTTCCTTGCCACGGAATACCCGTCGCTTGATCTCGATGCTGCGCTTCAAGAGATCGAAGAAAGCCCCGACCCATACCAAGTTTTCTATAGTCTGCTGCTGCCGTTGGAGAGTGTCAAGCAACATCCCAAATATCATCCGGAAGGGGACGTGCTTTATCATAGTTTGCAAGTCTACGATCTTGCTTGCGATGAGTTACCGTACGACGAAGAGTTTCTCCAGGCTGCGTTGCTTCACGACATCGGTAAAGGGATCGATAGTCAGAATCACATCGCGGCAGGACTCGAAGCGCTCGCAGGTTTCATCACGCCGCGTACCGCCTGGCTAATCGAACACCATATGGAAGCGCACGGTATCCACGATGCCACGATCGGCTCCAGAGCTCATCGGCGACTGCGCGAGCATGAGAGCTACGAGGAACTCGTGTTGCTTTCGGAATGCGATCGAGCCGGCCGTACGCCCGGTGTCGTAACGACATCACTCGAAGACGCGATCGACCATTTGAGGACTTTAGGGCAAGGTCTGTAGCCAAAGTCGTAGTTCGACGGTCCCAAAGTGTAGAACAATTGTTCCTCAATTGTTCAGAGGCGCCTCGCACTTCTGAACAATTGAGGGCAATTGTGACACTTCTCGCTGATCGCCATTGAGTGGACGCTCGTTCCCGGGCTCCAGCCCACAGAATTAC
>JANPLJ010000743.1:0-7247 GCA_031426475.1 Pirellulaceae bacterium
GATCTTCACCGCTCGCTAAAATGGCAAGTATCGCCATGGCAGTTGTCCCGCCACCACCTTCGCCGCCAGACCATGAGCCATCTTCGCCTTGAGTTTTAATCAGGTACGTCACACCCGACTCGTACATCTCGCGAACATCACGTGGCACTAATTCGCCCGTCGATTGAGTGAGCGACTGGGCCGAGGCGATCGAAGCCGAGCACAGGACATAAACCGTACCAATCCATACGATCCAAGCAACCGATGAATTCATTATCCCGGAGGGATTTACAGACATTAGCCGGTGGTAAGCGCAGCGCCACCACCGGAAGAAAATCGATATGGCGGAACGATCCCGGAGGGATCGAAGACTTCCACGAGGCTGTGATCCCTTCGGGATCAAAATACCACTGGAATCATTACCGGTGGTGGCGCTGCGCTTACCACCGGCTAATATCTCGGACCCCTGTCGGGGTAGGAATTGCTGCAAGCTATTCCAAAATAGCGATGGTTTCCAATACCTCTGGTGAACTGTGTTCGAACGAAGCTCGCCGCATGACTGAAGATCCTCATGCGATTGAGGATCCTGACGCGACTGGTATTCATTACGCGAAAGGAGTTCGCCGACCGCGTGTTTATCGCAAGACATTTATCCACTCCTCGTCGGCTTGATCCTTGGGTGGCTTAAGCATTTGGTTGAGAAAAGGAAGGTTCGTTTTCCAATGCTCTTGTAGTTGTCGAAAGGTCTTTAGCTGGGAATCATCGAAAACGGTGGCGAGACTTTCGTCGCTGAGTTGCGTCGCAGCCTGAATAGAAAGGTATTGCTGCAGATGCGAATCGACTCGCGAGTTCTTCGTTTGTTTGACCACCAAATCCAATAAGAGATTCCGTTGTTTATCGTTGAGCGTTACCGAATGCTCGATCATTTTAATCATCGACATCGCGTGTACTCGATTCTTTTCCTCCAATCGACGTGCTTCTTCGTCAAGAAGTTTGCGTTTTTGGTCTTCGCTGAGTATTCGTTGCAGCACCGATACGAAGAGCGATTGTGGGCTAACAAGTCCTGTATTCCATTGCGATTGAATCGGTGCGATCGCTTTTCCGAATTCCACCATTTTGGTGCGATCTGGGGCATGCTCGCCTATCTTGCTTCTCACCGAATCGACCTCTTGAAAGAATCTTACGATGTCTCCGCGATTCGCTAAGGTCAGTTTTGCGACCTGTTCATCCGTCAGTTCGCAATGTTGTTTCAAAAGTAAGATCCGTTGCGAACCAGTATTCTCAAGTCGCTGTCGTGCTTTCTCGGCTGACATACCGCCGAATACCCAGGACTCAAACCAGTCTCCTCGATTTCCGTTCAACGCGATAACAGGCCCGACCGGAACAGCCGGTGCGAGCCTCAGCATCGGTTGGGCTGCCGGTTGGACCTCTTTTTCTTCCGCGATGCTTGGCAAAACCCCAAGGCTCAATCCGATTATCCAACTACCGCAAACGGTTCGGAATGCAATGACGGAACGCAAGACTCTCATGGCCGAACGGCTTGACGTGTCGAAACGTCTCATAAATTGCGAGGCATGAGTATGGTTGTTGACAGGTGGGTTCATGGGGCGATATGCGACACTTTTCGAATGGTATGCTAAGGGAGGACTTCGACGGGGAGCTGCAAGGGGTGCTGCAAGTTTTGATCGATTTGCATTCGATTTCCAAAATCGATGCGAGACATCGTAGCCAGTATCGCTCGTTGGTTTTCATTGAGATGGTTGACTAAAACAGAATCCGGAATGGCCGGCAAGTACATGCTTGACGACACATACGGGGTCATGTCAAATGATGTAATGCCACCCCATTGATGTAGGCTCTCGTATAGTTCTTCTCTCTGATTCTTCGAAAGGTACAACCGCATATCTAAAATAGTCAGAATTCCCCGAACCGCTGTGTCCTTGTAGAAGTCGTCACGGATTTTTTTTTCGGCTGCGTAGGTCGCAAGCTGGTCAGGCGTAAGCACGGCAGCAAGTTCTTTCTCAAAGACTCGCTCAATTTGCCGCATCTTAAGAGGGTCGATTGAATTCGCTTGAGGGAGGATTCGAACGTTACCGTCAGCGAAGTCGACTCCCGGAGCAATCCTCCTCTGCATGATGCGAATGTCTTGAAGTTTTGCGAAATTGAAATCTAATAGACGTTTGTGTTGTTCGGGAGTCAACTCGACAACGCGTTTCAGGAAACGAATTTCATTGAGAATCTCGACCTTGATTTGTTTTAGATTCTGTTGTGCGAGATCCACCGCGCCAGGCTGCTGAGCTGTTGCGTGCCGTTCCAACGCAACGACGATCAACGACACACCGAGCATGAATCGGATTCTCCACATGATCATGGAGATGTCCGCGTAGTAGGCGCTGATTGTTCCAGCCGATTAAAGTACTGATTCAATCCGTCGCGAAACTCTTCTGGCAACGAAGATCCAGACACGCCGGTGGCTTGTGATATTTCACGAACTTCGCGTTTTTCCTTTGGATTCATCCCAGCTCCCAAAAGCGCTAGCGCTGCGTCCCCTGTATCGCCTTTGCCACCACCTCCGGGCGCCTTGCCGCCACCTCCGCCACCGGCTTTCGGATTGATTCGTTTTGATTGAAGCAAGAGTTCAATGATTTCGGTTTGGATGGCAAGCGAAGTGGCACTGGTATCGGGTTTCTGAAGAATGCCTACCGAATCGACCATGAGTGCCTCAGCACGGCTCAAAAGCGAAACCTCATCGGCAAATCGGGTACTACCTTCGGGCAGCTCTTCAATTTTCTCGACGACCTTACCAACCCGATTCGCAAGCTCTTCTTGGCCACTCGCTAGGCGGCTTCCTTCCTTTCGATGCTCTTCTTTGCCAGCTACCTCACGAGCTTGCTCAGCCACCCGAGTTTGCTCGCGCAAGTTGACTTGGCCTTCGATAATTTGCAGAACCTCCAAAACAACCGAAGGTGGCAAGCTATCGGCGTTCTTGCAACCTGGGCAGCTACCCTTGCACGCGGGGTCGACGAGATCTTCGGCCCAGCGGTCCAACGTATCCGACCAATACTCGGCTTGTGCAATCGACATCCCTTGTTCTTTGCTAAGCTCATCACCCAGTTGCCGAACCGACGCGACCACTTCGCTGTCTTGCATCTCTTTGAGCACGTCCCCAAACTTTACCGATCGACGGCGTTCATAAAACGCGTCTAGGTCATCGACAATGTTGGATATCTTGTGACTTCCTTTGGCTTCAATATCCGAAAGATCTTGAAGCTTTGTAGCGGCCAACGTTCTCTGAACGGTAACCGACGAAGCTAGGATATCTTGAATGCGTTTACCCAGCTCCTGGGCGACGTTCAATTGCTCACGTGACGCCGACTTGAGTCGCTTTACCAAAGTACTGCCTTCCAGTTCACCGAGCACCTTATTCATTTCGTCGGCAAGCTTCTCGAATTCCGCGAGCAGATCCTCCTGTTCATGTACCGCCTCGTCGGTTTTCTGTTGTGCGGGTGATTCGGGTGGCGGAGGGGTGTCTTGCGGCGGACCGATCAAGACCGTCGTTGGCAATCGGAGCTTCGAGGCGCCAGGTTTGCTGGGAGCATCCTTTCCTTCGGGCGGATTCAGAGGTGGAGGCTGTTGCGACGACTCAACATCGGCGATCGACGGCATCGGAGGTTTTCGCTTTTCCTCGGCCTGTTCTTCGCTCGGGTCTGTTGGCTTCGAAGATTGAGGCGTATTGCGTACGTTGCCAACGACGGGGCCTGTCTCCTTCGGAGGAGCATCCGATGGTTTGTTTCCTCGCGAAGCTTGTTGCAAAAGGTCTGTTACTTTTGGCATACGATTCGACGCAATGTCTTCGAGCGATTTCAAGACTTCGGCCCATCGTTCCAGGTGGCCTACTCCCATTTCTGGATTTCTTGCCGCTTGCCGCAGGAGCGATTCGCCCGCGTTGGTGAGACTTTTTAATCGCCGCTCATTCGTCGATTCACCCGCCGCCTGGTCTTCCAGTCGCTGGCGCGTTGCCGCTTCCTCAAATGCCTCTAGCGGTAACGCACGTAACTCTTTATTCGTTTCGTACAGCTGTAGCTCGCGATCGCGAACATCTAATGATTGTCGGTGCCATTTGTTGAGCTGCTCTGTGATCCATACAGCATGCTCGTCGGGCGTTAGCACCAGAAACCGATGCGGCATTGAGTAGCTTCGCGGACGGCCTGGGAGGAAGTCTTCGGCCCACATCCGTAGCTCGATCGCCTTGGATTCAATTCCGAGATCGATCGGGCGAAATGTTCCCTGCGAGACAAAGCTCATTTGATCCGGTCCTCCGTTGGCGAGCGTTCGCGAGGAAGGTGTTATTGTCGACGGGTCTTTTGTTTCGGATAGTTCATTCCATTCGATTCCAACTTGCCGAACTCCAAAATCGTCGGACGCAAGAATTCGAAAATTGAGTTGCTCCGTGTTCAATACGATTGCCTGGCGCGCAAGATCTTCTGTCGCGACCATCGGAGCCGAATCAGCAAGTCCTTGCAGAGAAATTCGCAGCGGGACACGCGCAGTCAAGCCGTCTCGGTCCGCCCAACTCATCGAAAGGCTTGAAACTCCCTCAACGATATCGATTTCCTCGGTTCGTAGGCCGGTATCGTGTGCTTGAGTTCCAATTACCGAAAGCGGTTGATGAGATTGCGCCGTCTCCTCGTTCGATTTCCCCGATTGATCTTCGGGAGCCGAAGCAGGCGACGGGAATTTCGCAAGAAGTTCTACCGACTGAAGGCTTCGATTCGCAACCGCTTCCAGAACGACTCGTGAACCTGCAACGATATTCATCGAGCCTCCTCGCAAATCGCGCTGGACGACATCGGGTAACTGAAGGTATTCCGGAAGCCGAACCATCGCCTGTAAGCTCGTCAGCTCCGGACGCAATTTCGGTTCGATCTTCATCCGATGCGTATAGTCACCAATTCGAAGATTGAGCGACGAATTGGAACTCAGGCTAGGTAGATTGAACTCGTAGCGATTCGAATTGCGAGCGGTATGAATGGGAGCATTCTTGGCTAGCGTCAGCGTCGCACGATTTGGCGACCAACGCGTATCCGGTTTGAGGTCCGCATCGACGATGAACGATTCACCGTGGGGGACAACGAGCCGATCGGGTAAACGCTCAATTTGTGCGAACGTATATCTTTCCGTCGAACTCCATGGAGCGACGAATCGCGAAAGTGAGTTCCATGTGGCTCGCGGTAAAACCAGCATCAACAGCGTTGCCAATCCAAAGAGCGTCGCGGCCGCAATCCCCCACCTTCGATGATGGCTGGCCGGCGCCGAGGCGTTCAAATCACGTTTGGCAGCCCGTTCGGCAACTTGATGAAGCGCGGCAGCGCAGAGGGCTGGGGAACGTGACTGCTCGGAACTGTTTTCCGCGAGTTCAATGACTCCAAGCAATTCGTCGCCAAAGTTTGGTGACTGACGACGAAGCAGTTTTGCAAGCTGGTCATTGCGACGATGATTCCAGACCCATCGATGAAATGCCCATGGCAGAAGCGACCAAAGTCCAAACGCGCTCGAAGCAATGAGACCGCGGACCCATCCAGACGTTTCGATAAATCGATCGGCAATAAAGACGGCTAGAAAACCAATGGCCACTCCGAAACAAGCCAGCCAGAGTACCTCCAGCATCTTTGTCTTCCATACTTTTTGCTGGAAGTCCGACAGTTGTCGACGCAATGATTCGGGGAGCTCCAGCGCCAAAGGGGCATTTTTGATTGCTGATTTTTCTTCGGAAGTATGGCTGCTCTTCGAGGTTATTTCCGATGGCGCGTTGGAGCTTGGATTCATATCGTTTTTGAACCTTGTTATCGGAGTATGGGGCAAGCACGAAGCATTATAGGAGTCCTGCCATTTTACGGCCGATCCAAAACACGGCCAACAGACCTATCAAGGTAGCCGCAACTGCGGCATGACTCCATAGATACCATCGACGAATTTCGAGGGGTGGGGGCGTCAGTTGCTGTAAAGCCTGAATCGCTTGAGCGACCTGATCCGGGCGAATCGTTTGGCCGTGCGTCAGTCGAGCCAGCTCTTCGAGGACCTCGGGTCTCGCCGGTTTTCCAATCCGTTCCGCTGCTCCGCCCTGGACCAAAAGGTCGGTTTCTAGACTCGCATCGGTCGTTATCGAACGGAGCGTTACTCGATGCGGCCCAGGTTCTTGCGGGGTAAACTTGGCCGAGAACGCGCCCCATTCTTCACCGCTGCTGGCAAAGCGAACAGACTGGCTAGCACCCGATGGGGCGACTATCCGAGCGGAAACGTCACCTTTCGCAAGCGGTTCGCCGTTCTTTTCGACAATATTCGCGTTCAAGAAGACAGCCTGGCGGACATTGGGTTGTTCGGGGGAATAATACAATCGCATCGATTCGCCCTTGGCCATGTTGCGTTGATAGGCCATCCAGCGAATGACTTGTCCCCAAAATCGATAGTGATAAAGATCTTCGACCCCTTTTCGCCAACGCCAAGCCCCATCGGTTCCCATGAACAGAACCTTTCCCGCTCCGAATGGCTGCGTTACGAGAAGCGGTATTCGACCGTGAGCATTCGAAGCCTCTTGATGCACACAAAGGACTTCGCTGCCCGCTTTGGCTCGAACAACCGGCGAGTACCATTGAAATCCAGGAAGACTTTCCCAAATCGTGAGGTTCTCTTCAGGTGTATCCGCTAGTCTCGTCAACAAACTACGCCGTCCTAGCTCGGTGAGTTCGAAGTGGCTAGGCGTACGCGAACCCCATCCTTCCGGTTGACTGCTCTCCATCACCACGGGGATTAAATCAGCGAGCGGACTATCGACGAGCGAAAGCTGTCGACCTTGCAAACCGGGCATGAAGATTAAACCGCTCGCCTGCTGCTGAACGAGTCCTTTTAATAGCCGGCACTGTTCGGTCGTAAGTTGATTCTCGCCAACGCCCACATCACCTAGGAACACAACGTCATACTTGGCCAGCTCTTCAATCTCGTTGGGAAATTCGGTGATGTAATCTTTGTTACCGCCACCCGCTTTGCTAAGCCCGGGATGAAAGAGCAAGCACGATACATCGACGCCTGGATCTCGGGAAAGCGCGTTTCGCAAATAGCGATACTCCCATCTTGGAAAGCTTTCCACCACCAAGACTTTGAGCCGTTCTTCGCGAACGGCGATCGCTGCGGTACGTTGATTATTGTTCGTCAACAATTCATCCGGCTGGGGCGGAATCGAAACGGTCATATTGAAGTTACCGACGGTCGAT
>JANPLJ010000744.1:0-8655 GCA_031426475.1 Pirellulaceae bacterium
TTTGATTGCTATAAAGGTGGTCCCGCGGCTCCGCCCGCTGGATCGTTTGCGGCTCCGCCCGCTGGATCTTTTTGTCCGCGGGCGGAGCCGCTGACCCACGGTTGAGTGTCTTCGGACGAAGCGATTTCTGAGAAGGCTAGCGACGTTCAGCTACGCGGCGTTCTGGTTGGAAATGCTTCTTACGCTTGATGGATCTTTCTGGCTGCTTCTTAATTCAAACAGTTCTTCAAGAACTTGTCCATTGAGCTGGCTTTCGAGAAGCTTGAGTGCCTGGGCGGCAAGCACACCGTCGAGTACGCGGTGGTCGGAGAGCAAAGTGACGATACTTGATCCGTTCGAGTCGCATCGCGAGTAAGTTAAGCTAGATGTTTCGACTAATGGATGGTTGCGATTGAGGACGTTTTCACCGGCCAATGTCGAGATACTAAAGGTGCCGATCTTCTTTGCTCGTTGACGTCCTTGCCAGTTCATCGCCAGCCACCATGAGAGTCTTCGCAGTGGGGCTGGCAATCGCTCGAGACGCATCCCATCTTTGAATACTTCATTTAGTGGTCCACAAATAACCCAATCGAGTCGCTGCTGGATCTCGACTAGCCCCATTTGCTCGGCGTTATCGATTCGTCCCCAGATCAGCCGCTTTCCGCCGTTTGGGTCATCGCGATGAACCGAGATCGACGCGACGCTGTGCGGATGTTCGTACAGTCGAGGCGTCGGATACGATACAAACAACTGTCGAAGTTCTGGAATTGCCTGGCAAACCAGACCATAGGCTCTCGTGTAGAGGGCGGCCCAGGAGATTCTCACGCCTGCCAGATCACGAGCTTTGCTTAGATCACCCAACTGGAAAATACGCTCAACCGGAAACGTTGGAATCGATCGTGCGGCATGGCAAATATCTAGTACTAACCGTCGGTTTTTGGGAAAGGAAAGCGTCTTGCCTCGCATATTTTTATCCTGAATCGAACTCCTCGACAAAAGACTAGAATATTGCAAATGAAGACTTTGATTGCGATAGCGAAATCGATCGTTTTTGGGCTCCGACGATTTCCCCAAATCTTGGTAATTGAAATGGTCCGCTTCTACCAGCGTGGGATTAGCCCACTTATCGGAGCTCGCTGCAAGTTTCACCCGACCTGCTCGCAGTATTTCATCGATGCTGTCCAGAAATACGGCTTGATTTCGGGGGGGGTAAGAGGAATCTACCGAATTCTGCGCTGCCATCCGTGGAGCCAAGGGGGGATCGATCCTCCGTAACGATCACGAGCTTTGCCTAAATCAAGGGGATTTAGATTGGTTCAGCCCGTCGCTTACGCTTCCGGCTCTTTTTCGTTCATACTATCGCGTTGCAGAGATATTCTGTTGCAAGATGAAGCCCAAAATGGCTCCGACGACGAGAGCGGGAGGTAATACGAGGGCGATAGTCATGGCGACGATCATCCACGTATTGTTGGTTGAATGAACGGTCGTGCTGACGGAGGGGATGTGCGAATTCGATGCTGGCATCGTCGACGTGTGCTGCGACGGAGATGCAGCTTGTATGGGTGGAAGGACACCGAGCGATCGGTTGGAATGCGAATCGCGACTGCGGTGCGTGGTTTGACTGGCCTCCAGCGAGAACCCAGTCGATTCGATCAAGCTTTCGTCGGGTAGCTCTACCGGTGGCTCCATCGAAGGTGGAGGTGCCATCCATGGGCTTCGAGTCATGCGCAACGAGGTCAAGTCGCCAGCGTCTCCTGCCCAAGGTTCAAGTCTCGCTGCGACTTCTGCACAGCTATGAGTTCGTTCGCGGGGGTTCTTTTCCATCATGTCAGCGATGATGTCGATGAACTCTTCCGTTAGATCTGGCTGGAATTTCCGGGGATGCCAAGGCGTTTCCGATAGATGCCGGCGAATTTTCGAGGTCGAGTCACCCCCTGGAAACGGGACTTTACCGCAAATGGCGTAGTACAACGTGCATCCCAACGAATAAATGTCGCTTACGGTGCTGACTTCGAGCGGGGTCCGAATTTGTTCGGGGGAAAGGTAGTCCGCGGTTCCAATAATTTTTCCTGCTCGTGGATCGTCAAGCAAATCAACCGCGAAACCAGCGAGCCCTACGTCGGAAACTTTGGCAATACCCTCGGGAGTCACGAGAATGTTCCCAGGCTTTACATCTCGGTGGATCATCCCTTTTTGATGAGCGTATTCCAATCCCAAGGCCGCTTGCATCACGATTCCAGCCGCTTGCTGTATCGGCAGTGGCCCACGGCTCTTGACCAGTCGCCTCAAATCCATTCCTGGAACGTATTCCGTGACTAAATAGTGAACGTTTCCATCCTGGCCAGCATCGAAAGCTCGAACAAGATGAGGGCAGTCGAGCTTCGCTTGCATTCGTATCTCACGGCCGAAGCTGACCAGCGTTTCTGGGGTTGCCCGGTGGAGTGGAAGTACCTTCACTGCACACTCGCGCCCCATCACTTGGTGTACTGCTTTGAAGACCTGTCCCATCCCCCCCTGACCTATCCAGTCGGTGATCAAGTACGGGCCGAGCGAGAGTTTTGTTCGGCCTGCACACAACTGGTCGGCCTGATATCGCGTCAGCATCTCTTGCTCAACCAGCAAATCAGCCAAAACGCGGTCAGATAGAACCTCGGCTTCGGTTTGGCCGTCGGATGACATCCGATGTCGCGCCAAACGGCCAACGTATTCCATCTGTGCAGGTGTTACCAATCCACTTGCAATCGCCGATGATTTAAGGCTGAATTCGACTGCTGACATCAAAGAGCGAGCTCGTTGGGTTGAGATTCGTTGAGTTTCATCATCCGTCTCAACTGAGATGAAACTTCCTTGTTCGGTGGCCAATCGCCACGGCGGCAAAAACCGGTCTTGCCCACAAAACTTCTCTTTCTAATGTATACTACTCTTGCGTGCTCCTTATATCAAAGTTTCTTTCTTTTTTTCAGTTTAACTTGAATGCCAGGCAGAGTGATCGCAATCGGAGATATTCATGGATGTTCCATGGCCCTTAAATCGCTGGTGGATCTAATATCCCCCAAGTCATCCGATACGATTATTACGTTGGGAGACTATGTCGATCGAGGGCCGGACTCTCGAGGCGTCATAGACTACCTAATCAAACTTCGGGCTCGCTGCAAGCTGATTCCGCTTTTCGGCAACCATGAAGAGATGTTTTATGAGGTTGTGATCGATGACAAGCCACCATACGACTGGTTGCGACATGGTGGAGTCGATACGTTGGATTCCTATGGATTCGTCGGCGACCTACGGGTCATTCCCGACGAGCATCGTGATTTCCTGAGAAGTCTCGTCGACTACCATCAGACCGATACCCACTTCTTTGTTCATGCGAACTATGAGCCAGAATTGGATTTGAGCGAACAACCTGCAGAAATGCTGCGGTGGATCAAACTGACCGACGTCATGCCGACGCCTCATCGAAGCGGTCTTCGAGCGATAGTCGGCCATACACACCATCGCGAAGGCGAAATCCTCGAGCTACCGCATTTAATCTGTCTGGATACGTTTTGCTACGGAGGTTTCTGGCTAACCGCAATGGATGTAGAGTCTGGCCAAGTCTGGCAGGTCGATAGCAACGGGATCGAACGCAAGCCAGATTCAAGTCTTGGTCTACGAGATTAGATCTCACAGCGACCGACATCCCTATTTTTCAAACCGTTCGAAAGCGAGCTACGAGTGACACCACGAGGCGTCCTGGCGTTTTGCCGTGAGAAAGAAGTTAAAGCGATTGACCTTCGGTACACCGACCTATTCGGAAACTGGCACCATGTAACGGTCCCGGTCAGCCGACTATCGGAAGGTTCGTTTGAACAGGGATTTGCCGTCGATATTTCTGGTCATCCTGCTGCAAGCGGGTGCGATCGATTGGTGATTCCCCAAGCCTCGTCTGCATTCCTGGATCCTTTCGCATCCATTCCCACGTTGATTTTGATCGGGAGCCTACAAGATCCCATCACGCGCGAAGACGACCCATTCGATTCTCGTATTATTGCGGAACGTTCCCTTAACTTTCTGCAAGGTACTGGCATAGCAGACCGCGCTCGAATCGCGGCGACGTGTGAGTTCTATTTGTTCAACGATGTTCAAGTAGCCCTGACTCCTTCGAATTCGTCGATTCGTCTAAGTTCCGAGACCGGTTTTACAAAACGGGAATGCAATACGACTATTCGTTCAGGATTTCATGAACCCCATCAAAGCGATTTATCGACGCCGCCTATCGACTCCAGTTTTGATTTTCGAAACACGGTCATGGAGTTGCTCACCGATGCCGATATTCCCGTCGGAAAACACTTTCAGATTGGGCACTCAGGTGGACAAGCAGCGATCGAGATCGACACCGATGATCTCGTTTCGACTGCAGATTCGGTCATGTCAACAAAGTTCATGGTTCGAAATGCAGCGAAACGACACGGGTGCTTGGCGACTTTCTTACCCAAGCCGATCGAAAACCTTCGCGGCTCTGGAATGCCTCTCAATTTCTCGCTTTGGAAAGGTGAGGAGGCGCTCTTCGGTGGCCAAGGCTACGGTGGCCTGAGCGAAATCGCGATACTATCGATAGGTGGTATCCTTCATCACGCACCAGCGCTCAGCGCGATTTGCAATCCGACCACCAATAGTTTTCGAAGGCTGCGATATTCAGACGACAACCCGTTCCATTTGGGCTACGCCCAGCAAACGCGTCTGGCGGCTTGCTGCATTCCGACTACCAGTAACGACCCTCGTGCAAAGTGTATTGAGATACGGACTCCGGATGCGAGTTCGAATCCCTATTTGGCTTTTGCCGCGATTCTCATGGCTGCGATCGATGGAATTCAGAACAAGATCGAGCCTGGCACGCCGATGCCCGCCGTCGGAGAAAAACGAAATCCATCCCGTCAGCTTCCAATCTCACTCTGGGACGCGTTGGATTGCCTAGAACAAGATTGTAGTTTTTTGATGCGAGGCGAAGTCTTTTCTCAGGAGATGCTTGATAGTTGGCTTCGCTACAAACGAGATGTCGAACGGCCAGCGGTCGAATCCTATCCAACGCCCGCTGAATACCAACGTTACTTCAATTGCTGACCGCGAATGCCCCAGATCGTCTCGACGACAAT
Source organism: Pirellulaceae bacterium (assembly GCA_031426475.1). Lineage (GTDB taxonomy): Bacteria > Planctomycetota > Planctomycetia > Pirellulales > Pirellulaceae > JAIYDQ01. Next base: position 5,112 of record JANPLJ010000744.1, read on the forward strand.
CACGCCAAGCATACCGATCATCAACCATCGCCAAACTCGCTGCTGCCCTTCGAGTTCCACGCCATGAAGTTGTGCTTTCTTTTCAATTGCCAGTTGCGTTGAATTCGTATCGGAAGTCAAAACGCCCAATCGCTCCAGTCGCTCAATTTCCATCTCCGCGGTATCGCTCTCCGCTGCTGGCAGATTAGCGGCCACCCAACGTAGCTGCCCATCGCGCTCGATTTGATAAAACCCGAGCTCGTCTACGATGACCGACCGCTTGCCCTCTTTGTCCACTTCGACGTTCAAGGGCTTGCTTGTTTTATCGATCCAGCGTTCACCGTCGACGCATTCAATCTTGTCGCCGACAACGATTGAATCCAAGGTTCTTTCGGCGGGTGCGGCCAACGCAAAAATTGCCGAAAGAATGGGCACGAACTTACTCGAAAGCGCCAACTGACTTTCGGAAGGTTGCCATCCGGATGTCATCAACCAAAGAGTTCCGTCGCCGATTTTGCGATAAGCGATCACCGGAAACGAGTCGTCATATCTTGCGATCGTCGTCCATGCGGTATCCTCGTCCAGCGCGATGCATCGATGTTTCCAGAATCGGATTTTCGTAAAATCATTGAACCTAGAATCGGCCAAACTGCGAAAGAGCGGATGGTTGAAATCGATCTCCTCAAACATCGCGTCGCGATCGATCTTCGATTCGCGAAATTCGCCAGGAAGTGCTCCGGTTAACGTTTGCCAAGTCGTTTGCGTATTCGCAAGAACGCTTGCATCGTCCAAAGGTCGGTCCATGACCCAAAGCCCATGGCCGCCTTGTTCAATAAACATTTTCAGTTTTGTCGCATCCGAATTTGTCAGATCGTGACTAACAACCACAAGCGGGGTCGAGTTTTTTTCAGGCCAGGCCGAATCTGATCCAGGCTCGCGCCAAGCAAATTTCACGTCGCGAGTCTCGTCCCCCAGCGGAAGCTGTTTCAGGAAGTACCCAAGACTCTCAGTCGCTTCACGTTGTTCGCGATCAAGGCAGACAATTTCAAAGCCTCGTTTGGGCGGCGTGGCAACGTAACGTTCATTGTCGAAAGGAGTTCCATCGCCTTCCAGATGTAAACGCACGGCTTCCGAGTCCTGTTTCGCGATCCTCACCACCGTGCTTCCGCTGGCTGGCACCTCCGCGTCAACTTCCATCTCCCCTTCCACAGGATGTCCAATCGCGTCAAGCCACTTTAGTTTGACCTTCGCGGTGGATTGACCGCCATAATTCGACAATCGCACCGCGATTCGATCCCCAAGAGAATCCTTTGCTAACTCTCTCTTGGAAGCTGGCGTTGCCACTTTGGGTTCAAGCTGAGTCGCGAGATTTTCGTCTTTCGAAACGAGAATACTCGCGCTAACATTATCCTTAGGCTTGGCTTCGATTCTTTGGACCGTCAGCTTGCACTGGGTCGGCCACTGGTAGTTCTCAAGTCGATCGATTTGACTGCCCGCTTGAAAATCCGAGACCAAAATGATTTCGCTGGATGAGACTAGATTCGCTTTGTCATTTTCTTCTGTCCTCATCAACTGGTCGCCGACCGTTGCCAGCGCCAGTCCCAAGTCGGTTCCCCGCGAGGTCGGCTGAATCGAATTCAATGCAGCTAGTACCTTTTGAACGCGTTCTGACGGCGGTGACGACATCGAATCTTGGTGAGAGACCAAGGTTCGGACGCGATCGTCAAAAGCATACAGCGCCAACGACTCGGACGGCTGTACTGTTCGAATCGTTGCTTTGATCGATTCGATCGCTTTCGGCCAAACGCCGTCTCGCTGCATGCTGGCACTGGTATCCAACAAGATCGCTCGGCGAAGTTCTGGTCGCGATTCTTCGGTCAACGCTGGCGAGTTCCAATAGGGACGCGCAAACGCCGCAGCCAACAATAGCAAAGCCAGCGCACGAAGCAAAAGCAACACCCATTGGTCGATCCGACTACGCTGCATCAAAGTCGGCGGCGATGGATCAAGAAACATCAACGAACTGAACTCTTGCCGGTTCTTGGCTTGACGTCGAATCAAATGCAAGACGATCGGAATCGCGATCCCAGCCGCGCCGATCAAGAACATGGGCGCAAGAAAATTCATGCTCGTCCTCCGGCTATGCTGCCTGCTGAACGACGAACTCGACCTCGGCTGAAGAGATTCTCGCGGGTATGCAACAGCTCCCAAAGGGCTAATTCGAGAGGTTCGTTCGTTTGAATCGTCACTTGCATCATACCGAGTTGCCCCGCCAACGACTTGAGCTCTTCTGCATGCTTCTGAAACTTCGCTCGATACGACTCACCCGCTGTCTTGGGATCGATGTACATCTCTCGACCGCTTTCCATATCGCGAATAACCGTGGGTTGCTTTACGGAAAGCGTTACCTCGGCCGGGTCGACCACGCGAATCAGGATGACTTCGTGACGACGGGCGGCGAGATACGCGAGCGGTTGTTGTAATGTCTCCACGGGAACCAGAAAGTCCGAGATAATGAGCATCAATCCGCGATGCTTGGCAATCTCAGCTAGATGCGCAAGCGGTTTCTTCAAATCTGTTTCGGTACCTTGAGGTGGCCGATCGAGCAGCATCAGCATCCGACGCAATTGTCCGGTACGATACCGGGCCGGTACTACCGATGTTACGTCAGCTTCAAACGTCATCATACCGACCGCGTCCCGCTGTAACGTCAGATAGTAAGCAAGCGTCGCGGCGAGCGTTCTCGCATAGTCGAGCTTCGTATATTCGAGCGATCCGTATCCCATCGATCGACTTTGGTCGACGACTAGATGACAACGCCGATTCGTCTCGTCTTCGAACTTTTTTAGATAGTATCGATCCGATCGAGCAAAAAGCTTCCAATCGATGCTGCGTGGGTCATCGCCAGCCACATACGGCCGATATTCGCTAAACTCAACCGAGAAGCCGTGCAACGGACTTCGATGTAATCCGTTGTGAAAACCATCGACGACATGCTTGGCGCGGATTTGTAGATTCTTGATCCGCATCAACGTTGCCGGGTCCATCGACGCAGAGCGACCGGAATGCACGGAGGAGTTGGTAATCGTGTCGGTCACTTTTTCACCCGCACTTATAACTTGAGTTCAAGCAATCGATCGATACATTTTTCGACAGTGATTCCGTCGGCCTCGGCTTTGTAGCTCAAAAGCAATCGATGTCTCATGACGGGATGTACAAGGGCTCGAATATCATCTAGCGAAACGTGTGAATGGCCGCGAAGCAAGGCTCGCGCTTTACCTCCCAAGACAAGCATTTGGGCTGCTCGCAATCCAGCGCCCCAGCTTACCCATTGATTAACAAAATCGGGTGATCCCTCGCGATTGGGACGACTCGCAGCGGCTAGCTTGACTGCATACCGAGCGACTTCTTCGGCGATAGGAACACGCCGAACGATTTGATGGAACCGAAGAACGTCCTCACCCGTGAAGAGAGCTTGAATCGGCTCAGGCGGGCGACTCGTCGTTTGCAGAACAACACGTAGTTCGTCTTCCAAAGGCAAGTAGTCGATCAGGACATTGAACAT
>JANPLJ010000745.1:0-2233 GCA_031426475.1 Pirellulaceae bacterium
GGCGTCAACGAACTAAATTTAGGACAGTCGAACTAACTCCCTTCATCTGCTCTACATGCCAACGACGACTACAAACCCATCGAAGCCACCCATTGATTTACTTCGTCAATGTCCCTGGCACCGATCATCGTCAATTGACGATCTTGATTTTTCCAGCTCACAGCCAAATGGCCAACAGATTCGACAATCTTGCATGACTTGCCACTGCATTGCGTTTCGATCGAAGGGGAATCCCCAAACCAAACAGGCTGTTCGTCTTTATGCTCGAACACGATCAACGACGTGCCATCGCTACGTTCACAGATCGATGCCGAGCATTTGCAACAAGGCATGTTGAGGACGTGCGTCGAGACACGCGCAAAGCCTTCCGGGGATTTTTTAAAGATGGCTGGCTCGTAACCGAGATAGTCGGCTGTAGCCTTTGGGTCGAGCTCTTTACCTTGGTACTTCAAAACCAACATAGCAATGGCGGCTTTCGGTTCTGTCTTTGCCAATCGAACGACATCCTGAAAATCGACCGCTAATGCAGCGTGTTTGTGCGATTCGTCCCCATACTCTGACGATGAATTGTTTTTGGCAACGATCCAAATGAGTGCAATCGACGCCGCAGTCGCCAAAAGACCATAGACCCAGCTTTGGGGAAGAGCTCGCTTGGAGATGGGGGCAATAGAATTGTCATCTAGTCTCGCGGCTACCCGCTCCCAGACCTCTTCTGTGTCAACACGAGGCTCGGACTGCCGAATGAGCGTACCGATTGCTTGATACTCCGAGACCATAGCCTGACACTTCTCGCAAGCTGAGCAATGCTGCTCGACGTGACGAATTTCATCGATAGCAAGTTCGCTATCGATGTATGCTGAGAGTCTGTCTTCAACCCAATTGCAGTTCATGGTTAAGTCTCCCAACCCAAACGGATGAGAGAAGTCCTCAGTTCTTTTCTTGCCTTATTCAGTCTTGACCCAACCGTGCCCTCGCGAATTCCGAGAACACTTGCGATCGCCTCGTAACCAAGTCCTTCGATCTCTTTCATGTGCAGAATAGCTCGCTGCTCGCCCGAGATTTGCTCCATGGCCAGCTGCAACACTTCAGCATCATCTTGCTGAATCTGTTCATTCGGATCCCCGTCCCGCTCAGTAGTCATTGCTACCTTTCGTAATCGTTGCTCTTCACGGCTTGTTTTCCTTAGGTACTGCAAACTTTGGTTCACAGCCATTCGATGAACCCATGTTTCCAACGAAGATTCGAACCGAAATTGGTTGAGCTTGGCGAACAGGTGGATGACAAAATCTTGCATCACGTCGTCTGCGTTACTTTCTCCAACGATTTTACGAATCACGCCATAACTTTTCGAGGCAATCGCTTCATAAATTCGCTTTTGGGAATCGCGATGACCTGCGGAAGCGTCGTTGACCAACTGTTTGAGCTGGTCTAGACACATCGTCCCCAAGGTCTCATCCATTGGATTGGATGATTCAGTTTGGTCCATTCTTCACTCCATACTGCGAAAAAAGAGAAGACTGCCTGCTATCCAAGTAGTGGGACAGCGAGCCAGCTTTTGCTCGCCATCAAACTTCTGCTCGCCATCAATCAGGGTGAACGGCGGCAGCAGGAGCGGTTATCAACGCAGCAGTACGCATGTTTCATGCAGCAGGTCGGCTGATTGGTATCCTTTATGGAGTTTTCTTTCGTGATATCGGATGCAAGTAGTGAAATGAGCGATATAGAGGAAATCGCTAGTAGTCCTAGCAACGCAGTTTTTGTGAACATGACGCACCTATGATTGAAAATGAACAGAGACCGATTGGCTTCAACTCCGGAAACTGGAGCGGAAAGCCTGATAAACAAACGCAAAGTCGATTTGTTTCTCAGTTCAGTTCTTCCAAACGCAGGCAATCGACTGCCAAGAATGCCCTCCAAAGCGAAGAGGCACTTCGTGCCTATCTTGCCATTGCGACACTTGTTCCGACAGGAAGTAAAGTAAGTAGCGAGGGTAAATCCAAGTTGCGAATTCAATAGCGATTGAAATTTTTTCTTGCGGGCTGCTTCCGATGACAATGTGTTTTGCACAGCGACATTGATTTCCATCGCATGTCGCAAGACTGGGGTGCGTGAGCTTTGTTGAACTCGACGGACTAGCTCCCTTCGAAGATGACGAACGGGCGGAGCTCTTAGGTATTGCACAACATTTAGTTACCGATTTAGCGGAACGGCGCGAGCCGTCCGGTGCCGCAAA
>JANPLJ010000746.1:0-1685 GCA_031426475.1 Pirellulaceae bacterium
ACGGCCGCACATCGCTTGATGTTGAGCACCCGGTCGATCAAATCGCCAGGCATTTTTTCGTTTGATTGAGCCACTCTTGTCTTTTGCTCCTACCGGTGCCAATCTTATCCGACTGACTGGGGACGATTCGTATTAAAACTCTAAACCAGCTGCACGCGCTGCATCTGCAAGCGCTGCAACTCGACCATGATATCGACAGCGACCGCGATCGAACGCAACTTGCTTGACACCCGCAGCTAAGGCCTTTTCGGCGAAGATCTTGCCGAGCTTCGTTGCCGCTTCGCAGTTTCCGCCCGTTGTGAACGTGGACCGCAATGTTTTGTCTAGCGTCGTGGCTGAGACCAACGTCTTTCCAGCCGCGTCGTCAATCAACTGTACGCTCATATTCTTCAGCGACCGGTTCACGCACATGCGAGGTCGCTCGGCAGTACCGCGAACGCGATTCCGAACTCGGAAAGCCCGTCGTTCACGCTGACCATTTATAACTCTTCGTTGTTCCACAGCAATCGTCCTCTGGGCGACTAAGTCGCGCTCTTACCAGCCTTAATCTTGACAACTTCACCTTGATAGCGAACGCCTTTGCCTTTGTAAGGCTCAGGCTTCCTCAGGGCTCGAACTTCCGCCGCAAACTGACCAACCGACTGCTTGTCGCATCCGCGAACCACAATGTGAGTTTGATCAGGGCAAGTAACTTCGAGTCCTTCGGGGATTTCTTTTTCGAGCTCGTTTGCATAACCGACACGCAGTTGCAACTTCTTGCCCTTGATTGCGGCCAGGAATCCAACGCCGACGATTTCGAGCTTCTTTTCGTAGCCGTTCTTCACACCTGCGATCATATTATTGATCAAGGCTCGAGTCAGTCCGTGATACGCACGACTCGCTCGTTCGTCATCGTGACGCGAGACTTCGACCGACTTGCCGTCGCTGCCCATGGCAACAGCGATCTCGGGACGATGGGAAAACTCAAGCTTCCCCTTCGGTCCTTCGACTCGGATGACGCCTCCATCGACCGCGACTTTTACGCCATCCAAAATGGCGACTGGTTTCTTACCGATTCGTGACATGATTCCAAACTCTAAGTGATTTCACAAAGGACTTCGCCGCCCAATTTTTGCTGACGGGCTTCGCGATCGCTAATCACGCCGCGAGACGTACTGATAATGGTGATCCCAAGACCGTTCATCACAGGCCTTAGCTCCGCCGACTTCGCGTAAACTCGCCGACCCGGCTTGCTTACACGTCGAATACTTTGGATGACTTTCTCGCCATTAGGACCATACTTGAGCTCCAAGCGTAGCTGCTTGAAAGGCTCCGTTTCTACTTCTTCATATCCCCAAATGTAGCCTTCTCGTTTGAGAACTTCGGCTACACCTTTGCGTGCATTCGAAAGAGGCATATCGACGAAAGGGCGCTCGACGCGTACAGCGTTGCGAATCCTTGTCAGCATATCTGCGATGGGATCAGTTAACATAATTCGAAGCGACCCTTTCCGTTACCAACTAGCCTTACGAACACCTGGAATCAAACCCTTATCCGCTAAATTCCGAAAGCAAATTCGGCAGATGCCGAACTTGCGGTAAACGGCTCGCGGGCGACCGCACAACTTACAGCGGTGCTCTTGTCGACTCGAAAACTTCGGTTCACGGTTCGCCTTGGCGATTTTGCTCTTGCTAGCCACAGGAATT
>JANPLJ010000747.1:0-1335 GCA_031426475.1 Pirellulaceae bacterium
ATCGGCATATCGAGCGGAATCGAGCCATTCGATGGCCAATCGTTCGCCAAAGTGCGGACTCTTCAGCAATCGTTCAACGAGCTTCGAATAGGCATCGTCGGAGTTGTCCTCGATGAACGCCTCGACTTCGTCGGCTGTCGGAGGAAGACCCGTCAGATCGAGCGAGACGCGACGTATCAACATTGAACGGTCGGCTACTGGCGACGGATGCAAGCCTTCTTCCGCCAATCGTTTACCGACCAAGAAGTCGATCACCTGCCCTGCAGCTTCCTCCGGCAACTCCGATTTCTTTGGCGGAATAAACGACCAATGGCCGGCGTACGGAGCGCCCTGCTCGATCCATTGCTTGATCTTTAACTTCTCAGATGCTTTCAGTTCCAAATGCGACGAAGGAGGCGGCATGACTTCGTCGGTGTCTTCGCTGGTGATGCGTTGCCAGACGTTGCTCTTCTCGAGATTACCAGGCGCGATGGCAATCGATCCGTCTCGATCGGCGTATGCATTCTCCATTACATCCAGTCTCAGGTCCGCCTGCCGCGCCTTCTCGTCGAAACCATGACAAGCGAAACAGTTTTCGCTCAGAATCGGTCGAATATCCCGATTGAAGTCGAGCTTGCTCTCAGCACCGAAGCTGGTCCGTATCGTCAGAGATAACGATAGAAGACCGAAGACAACAATCAAAAATGGAGAGTGAATCTGCATCATTCAATACGATTTCATGTGATCAAGGATAGGTTTGAGAGTTTCAAGCTCCATCATATCTAGTATCGTGGGTCAGTGGCTCCGCCCGCTGACAATCAACCAGCGCGCAAGCTTTGCAATCTAAGCTTGTCGTTGGTCGGCGGCGAGTCTAACGCCGTGAAGGATTTTAGGTGGCCACATTCGTCAGAATGTGGAGAGTTGACGCTTCCATCCACGTTCTGACGAACGCGGCTACGCCGGAACCCTCGGAAATCAATTGAAAAAATCGTTCACCGCGTTGGGGCGAGCCCCATACGGATGAGCAACCGAAATTCCTTAGCAAAGCGAAAGGTAACTTTGGAAAATGGAGACAGCTCTCCATTATAGAACAATATCCATTGTCGCTGATTGGTGTTTCGCCGCAAAAGATTGTAAAATCACCGCATCGGAGCGCAGGTTGATGAGAGGGAAGCCAGAGTATCGTGGACTTATCTAGCGGTACGGGTTTGCCCCAGGCTGTCAAAAATTCAGTATTGCGGTGTTTATAAATTTGCGCAATTTTTCATCCCGAAGGGATACAAGATATTAGCCGGTGGTTGAGCGAAGCCGGAAACAATGTGCGAAGAGGTTTCCGATCCTGAAAGATCCTGAAAG
>JANPLJ010000748.1:0-1315 GCA_031426475.1 Pirellulaceae bacterium
ACGCAGGTTTAGAATGAATGAGGGAACAATCTGTGTCATCGATGGGCGAGAAGCACCTTTAACGCATCTTGTCCCTGGTTATAATTGCTTACTTACATCTCGCGACGGCAAACTCGCAACGTCGATCACTGCGTTCAACGATAAAGTTGGGCAATAGCAACCGAAGGTAGAAATGTGGGGCCGTACGCGTTTAGCTGCTAACCGCAACATCCAATGGTCCAGGCAGTCCGTCTCGCTTGTGAGACCATTGTAGGCCGAAACAAGCAGCTAATGGCGTTCGTCAATTTGAGAAAGATCGTCTGCGCTGTTCCGGCAATCGGAAGCCTCGGTTTTGCCGGAACGGTGTCGCCAACGTTTTATTTAACATCCAAGTTTGCTAGCGACTTGTTCCGGCCTACTAAAAAACGAGACGGCCTCAAAGCCCACCAGGACGTAGGAAAAGTAGGAACTCCTCCCATCGGACATGCCGTTCAGGAGGTGGTAATTGTCGCCAAAGGTCTAATGACGAATGCAACTTGATTTAACGGCCGTTTAATGGCCTGATAACGGCACTGCTATTTTAACCAAGTTCAGAATGCTATGGTGTCTTCGCCAAATTTTACGATTACGCCGCGAGTTGCAACTCGCTCACTGAGCCGACGATTCCGCTGGCTTGAGATCGCCGTCGGTGCGATCGCTGAGTAAACGGTCGTTGGTTTTACGGCAGACCGTCAATTCACAGGAACGGGAAATGTTAAACGGTCTGCCAGGGATGGCCCGCTGGAATACCTCGCGACAGTGCTGTCCGTGCAACTCTATCACCATGTTCTCGACGTGTTCAAGCCAAGGCAGATTTGCCGCCCCGAAAATGACTGCCTCGGCTCCCTCGACGTCACCCTTGCACATGGCGAGGAACATTTGCAAAAAGACCAATTAATCAACTCCGACTGATGAACGGCGGATGCATTCTTTCTTTGGACAAGCGAAAAAAAGAACTTGCATTGTAGTTTGGTCGCACGACATTTCTAGCCTCAGCGAATTCTTTCGTTTTCCTAACTTAGACTTTTAACGAGCCGCGGAACGCTCTGACGCCGTAGTAAGATTGAGCACCGTTGTGATATACGAAAACGTGACCGAAACGGCGATCACAAAAAAGGGCCCCACCAAGCTTTCGAATATCGTCGGGGGTTTTCACCCAGCTCGATGTCTTCGTGTCGAAATCCCCGAGCATCTGCAGATCGCGATATTGTTCTTCTGTTAAGAGTTCAATACCCATGGCCGCTGCCATATCGATCGCGTTATTGTCTGGTTTATGCTCTTTCCTCGATTCCAACCC
>JANPLJ010000749.1:0-8518 GCA_031426475.1 Pirellulaceae bacterium
ACCGCCGACGGACTTTCGAGTTATCCGCCATGCTTCACCACATTCGTGGGGGCTGGCACTCCGCCTAGGCCGAAACATGCTACCTCCCCAGGTCTTGTTCCCTGGCTCCTTCGATACCACTTCTTAAGGTGACACTAGCTACATACCTCCATTTCTGAAGTTCGAGGAACAAGTTCTGGACAGGCACGGACCCGCCCAGGTAGGCTTCGACCCCCCGGAGGGAGACCTCACCGTTTATAATGACCGAGCTTTCGCTCAATCACGACTAAGCTCGTGAGCCCTGCGGCTCACGCACGAAATCGGCTACCAACGCTAAAATCTAAGTTGAATGAAGCACGAGGAACCTGTGCTACGTCTACTAAAAATCAGCGCCCTAAATCTCGACATCCAGGGCCTGCTATCCCGACTACCATCTAAATCCTATGGTTTTCTGTTGAATTCCTGGCGGATGGTCTAAACTGGACGTTGCAAAACACTGTCTATGCCCACTGGAATCAAATTGACGGCGGGACGAATTGTAAAGCGACTTAGGGCTTAGTGATCCATATCGTGTCCGATTTTCTTCAATCCTTTATCGCGGGACCTGTGCTTCCCGCAACCATTCTTCTGAGCATCTTGCTGCTCTGGAGCGTGTTGACGATTTCGATTGGCGTTGGATTCGACCTCGATGCCCATGCCCATGGTTTTCTTGATTCGCTGGGGCATATCACGTGGGACGGAATCGGTTCGGTCACGATGTTCCCCATGCGCTGGCTGAACATGCGGGATATCCCGTTAATCCTCTGGCTCGCTGTGTTCTCGCTCGTCTGGTGGACGGTTTCGATAGTTCTCTACGTCGTTGCCGATAAGTCATTATTTGGCGAGCCAGGATGGCTCGTGTCGTCCTTGCTCGTCGTCCGCAATCTTGCTGTCGCCTTGCCGATGACCAAGCTTTGTACACAACCGATGCGAGGTTGGATGTCGACGACGAATTTTGAATCGAAGTCGTTAATTGGAAGGGAAGCCGAGATCAGTTCCTATGAAGCAACTTCAGAGCATGGGCAGGTAAAATTTAAAACTGATGCAGCTCCACTGCTGCTCAACGTCCGAACCGATGGTCCTCATCTCGTAAAAGGGACTCGAGTTTGGATTACACATTACGACCCGAAACGTCGCATTTATTTCGTTTCGGCAACGACCACTTCTCTGCATTCTTCCGATGAGTAGCCAAATGATGAACGCCATGTTGTTTTTTGCGGTGATCCCTAGTTGGATTCTTGTCACGCTTCAGCTTGCTGTCGCAGTCGTTGTGTTTGTTCTTGTCGTAGGTATCGCAATTATCGTCGTTGCCGGAAAGTTCTACGTAAAGGTCGGTCCAGACGAGGCGATTGTTCGAACCGGAATGGGAGGTATCAACGTCGTTATCGATGGTGGCACTTTGGTCTACCCTGTTGTTCATCGCTACGAAAAGATGGATTTGACGCTGAAGAGTTTTGAGATCGCTCGAGAAGGCGCGGAAGGCTTAATCTGTAAAGACAACATTCGTGCCGATATCAAGACAGCATTCTTCATTCGGGTCGACAAGACCGCCGATGAGATAAAGGAAGTCGCACAATCGATCGGTTGCAAACGAGCCGCCCAGGTCGAAACGCTTCGAGAACTCTTTGATGCGAAATTTTCTGAAGCGCTGAAAACCGTCGGCAAGCAATTCGAGTTCGTCGAACTCTACGACAAACGCGATAAATTTAAGAGCGAAATCCTCAAGGTTATCGGGACCGATCTCAATGGTTATCGGCTCGATGACTGTGCGATCGACTATCTCGAGCAGACTCGATTGGAACTGCTAAATCCCAACAATATCTTGGACGCTGAAGGTATCAAGAAGATTACCGAGCTGACATCGAACGAGAAGATCAAGGAGAATCACTTTACCCGAGAGCGTGAAAAGACGCTCAAGAAGCAAGACGTCGAGGCAGCCGAAGCCATCCTCGAACTCGAACGACAAAGAATCGAAGCGACTGAACGGCAGAAGCGTGAAGTTGCGGAGATACAAGCCCGTGAAAACGCAACCGCCGCAAAGGTTCAGCATGAGAATCGATTGGCAACCGAGCGAGCGAAAATCGCAGCCGACGAAGAGATTGGAATCGCAACTCAGAACAAGGATCGTCAGATACTCGTCGCTCAAAGGAATAAGGAACGGACGGACGGAGTCGAAATGGAACGAATCGTACGCGACAAGTCTCTCGAGGCGACTGAACGCGAGCGGGTTGTCGGGCTGGCGGTCGTCGAAAAAGATAAGGCCCTCGAAACCGAACGCAGAAACATTCAAGAAGTGATCCGCGAGCGAGTCATCGTCGAACGCGCTGTCGTTGAAGAACAGGAACGGATCAAAGATACCGAGGCGTTTGCCGCAGCCGACCGAAAGAAGAAAGTGGAAATCACAGCCGCCGAGATGGCTGCTGAGCAATCTTTGGTGAAGGAGATTAAGGCTGCGGAAGCAGCCAAGCAGGCAGCTGAAAGCCACGGCCAACAGATCCGTATCGAAGCGGAAGCCCATCGCGATCAAGCCGAAAGCGAAGCGGCGGCGACGAAGATGCGAGCCGAAGCCGCCACCATCGAGCATTCTGCCAAAGGACTCGCTGAAGCCAAAGTCCTGCAAGCCCATGCGGTCGCTACGCAGGAGCAAGGCATGGCCGAAGCGCGAGTGATGCAAGAGAAGTATACCGCGGAAGCCCAAGGGATTACCGAGAAGGCCAACGCGATGAAGGAACTCGATTCGGTAGGCAAGGATCACGAAGAGTTCAAACTGCAACTGGAAAAACAGAAATCGATCGAGATCGCCGCGATCAATGCGCAGCAGTCGATCGCAGAGAGTCAGGCCCTCGTACTCGGAGAAGCCTTGAAGTCCGCCAAAATCGATATCGTTGGCGGTGATGGTGAGTTCTTCAATCAGATCACTGCGGCCGTCAAGGGTGGCAAGGCCATCGATCGCTTTGTGCTAAGTTCGACCGTTGCCACGGACGTCAAGGATACGTTCTTTACCGGCAATCTCGAGCAGTTCAAACAGCGACTCGGCAGCATGATCGAACAACTGCATCTCAGCAGCGGTGACATCAAGGACTTAAGCGTTGCAGCCCTGATCGCAAAGCTATTAAGCGATAGCAACAGCAACGGGATTCAGTCTCAACTGGTCGAGCTACTTGGGCTCGCTGGGTCGCTCGACTTAGCCAACAAACCACTCGATAGAATCCTCAATGGAAAGTCCTGATACTACCTTAGCCTCGGGAACCTATGAAGTCCTGCGGAATCGCTTGCGAGAAGCCGCGACCGATTTGCGCCTTCGTTTCGAGAAGCTGAACGCCGCGCGAGCTGACGTATTCGGCAATATCGAAACGCGGTTGCAAGCGACCGCTCACGTAACGACAGATCACAACTGTGTCCCTCGCGACTTGATGACTTTCGGATCGCGGGTGATCCTCGGTTACAACGTCCAGTTTGGACTGAAGACCGAGATCGCTCCGAGCGATGTTTTGGGCCTTTATCGATTCGACGGCGAGCACACGCATCAAGAACCGTTGTCGTCGATCCTGGACGAACGCTTTCATCGCGATTTTCAAGAGCTCTATCGATACTACCGCGGGACGCAATTCTCGCGATTCTATCAACGTGGCCCAAACGTCTACATGGTATTTCAAGTCGGCAAGACGCCGTCGGATATCAAGACCTTCAAGTGGGCACTGGATGGTTCGTCGTTGCGCTACATCGACAATCGCAGCGAATCGGAGGTTCGACAGGCAGAGCAACATGCCTTTCGATGGACACGAGCGACTCGCGAGCATCATCGACAAGGACTCCACCCACACGTCTCGATCGAAGACCGTGTCTTCGTCGAATGCGTCGGCGGCGATTTGACGATCAAAGTGGAGGACAATACCGAAGATGGATTGGGAATCTTTCGCGAGCCTGTTGAAAATGCTGATCAAACGCTCGACGACGCCGAAATCTACTACGCGATTCCCGGTGATCTCGTTATTCTCAAAATTCGCCCCTATCAGGAACGCGACTTTCGTTACTTCGTCTTTAGCACCAAACGCTCCGAGGCGCGACGACTCGATTCCGTCGGGCAAGCCTGTGTGCTTCTGCCCGACGATCATGGAATCATTTTTCCCAATGGGTTCTGCTTGCAAACCGGCGAGTGCAAGTTATTCGATCATGGTTTGACAGAACTTGCCTTCGAGCGGGTCATTCCAGCTCCGAACGGCGAAGACCTTCTCTTTCTGTTCTTCCAAGCCTCCACGGGAACGTACCTTCAACTCCGCTACAATCTGATTCGTCGGGCGGTCGATACACCGCTTGTTTGTCACGGCCAAGCGTTCTTCGACGATGGCCGGATGTTGACGATGCGGGCTAACGAGGCTCCGCAGAAACATCATGCCTTGCAATTGTGGCAAACACCGTACACGAGTCCGAACTACCAACTGACGACCAAATCGGACTCGATGCTGTTCAAGATCGGCAATCGCGATCTTGTTCGAGGCATGTCCGAGTGCCAAGAAATCCTTGAACTGATCGACAAGGATGAGTCCTATATTGGGCTTTATGCGGACTTGGTAAAGCGAGCGACCGACATCCTCGACGCGTACTTCTGGCTCGATCGCGAAGAAGCCTTCTCGCTGGCTACGCCGATCGCGACGATCCGCGAAGCGGCCTCGGCTGCGGTCGACGAATTCGAAAAGGTCGTCCGTGTCAAACAAGAAACGTCGGCCGCGCTAGCCAAAGCCCAAGCGGAAACCGACGAATTGCTTAAAGCGATCGACCGTTCACGCTTTGAAAAAATCGACGACTACGTCGAAAAACTGGCCGCGATCCGAAGCGGGCGTGGCAATGCGATCCAGCTCCGGGAACGTCGCTATATTGAAATCGAACAAGTCGAGAAGATCGAGCATCGACTTGGCGAAGCATCGGATCGCCTGGGCAATCGCTGCGTTCAATTCTTGCTGTCACCTCATGCTCTAACGCCCTATCGGGACCAGATCGAACAGTCCTCGGGACAGATTGCCTTGGTCGATTCGTCGGCTGCTGGAAAGAAAATCGATGAACAGATCAACACGATCGCGGCAGCCTTGGAACTGTTGATCGAAACGGTTTCGCAGCTCAAGATCGAAGACCTGACACAACGTACCTCGATCATCGATAACATCGGCGATGTCCTTTCGAACTTAAATCGAGTTCGGTCGACTTTGAAAGCTCGAGTCCGAGATCTAACAACGCACGAAATGGAAGCGGACTTCGCTTCACAAACGAAGCTGCTCGACCAAGCAACATCCGGTGCTCTTGAGACCGCGACGACTCCGGAGCTTGTCGATTCAGCGCTCGCGAGAATCCTGGTTCAATTGGAAGAACTCGAGGGACGCTATTCCGAATCGGATACATTGCTTCTAAGGCTTACGGAAAAACGACAGTCCCTTTGTGAAGCCTTTGAAGACCGACGACAACACTTGGTCGAGGAGCGAACTCGCCGGGCGGACGCCTTAGTTCAAGCCGCCGACCGGATTCTCGCGAGTATCGTCTCCAGGGCTCAGCGAATCGACGAAGCACAAACGCTACATGCTTACTTTGCATCCGATCCGATGGTCGACAAGGTCCGTCGGATCGGCGATCAACTGAACGACCTGGGCGATTCCGTTCGCATGGACGATGTGCTCAGTCGCCTCAAGTCGGTCGCTGACGATGCCGTTCGTATGCAGCGCGATCGTCGCGATCTGCTGAGCGATGGGAACCGCGTGATTCGGCTCGGCCAGCACGGATTCAGTGTCAATCAACAACCCACCGAACTCACGACCGTCGTTCGAAACGGTAGATTGCAGTTGCATCTCACTGGAACGCAATTCTTTCAACCGTTGGAAGACGCGGCTCTCGATTCATCGAAAGATCTTTGGACGCAAACGCTGATCAGTGAATCGCCCGAGGTCTACCGAGGTGAGTATCTCGCTTACACGCTATTCCAGCAGATTCGAGGTCCGCGTTCGGAAGTCGATATGTTACCGAGCAAGTTTTTAACCCTCGATACAGAACTGCAGACGAAGTGGGTCCGCGAAACCATGCAGGTTCGTCACAGCGAAGGCTACTCGCGAGGCGTCCATGATCACGATGCCTCGCGGATTCTGGCCGAACTGCTCAAGATGGAGCATGATTTAGGATTGTTGACGTACGATCCAAAACTTCGCAGCGAAACTTGGTTTGTATGGACCCACTTTGTTCCAGAAGCGGACAAGAAGGCGATCGAGCAGTGGGTGGCATCTTGCATGACGGTCGAGAGCTTGCTCCCTCGTTCGAAATCCGACAAGGCGAGCATGATGCGTATTGCGAAGGCTCTGCGAGCGGTACGGGTCTCTCCTTGGACCAGCGTGGGTCGACCTTCCGCGACAGAGTACCTTCTTAAACAGCTAAAAAACGGCGAACCGATCGCTAGCCCGCGTGCGAATCTCCTGTTACAGCGTCTGTCCGAACATTTCCCTGGGGAAGATTGGACGCGACTCGTCGAAACCTTGGCGAAGTATCAAAAACAACCGGATCACGTTTGGCAATTTGGACTCGAGATCGTCGATGCCTATCTTCAGGGACTGCCAGCGTCCGACGAGTCGACGCAGGATGCGAATGAAAACTATCGCGAGGAAATTGCAGGGCTTTTGATCGAAGCGACTCAAAACGCGAACAAACATGCCGCGCGTGCTTCAGCCAAGTCAAGCAAGATGCACGAAGTCGCGGTCGCTCGAAAACTGTCGGGACTTGTAGGAGATCATCCTCGGATTCAGCAAGGCTCGTTCGTCTTGCATTTTCATGAATTCTCGAATCGACTTCGAAAGTATACTCAACGCGTGATTCCTCGTATTCGGTTGCTTCAATCGACCAAGCAGCACTTGCTTGAGGATGCTAGTCGACGATTGCGTGCACATGAATTCAAGGCGCGAGTCCTGACCAGTTTTGTTCGCAACCAATTGATCGACCAGGTTTACTTGCCACGCGTCGGCGACAACCTCGCCAAGCAGATCGGAGCTGCAGGTGACAATAAGCGAACCGATCGGATGGGGTTGCTTCTTTTGGTAAGCCCACCCGGTTACGGCAAGACAACGTTGATGGAATACATTGCAAACCGACTGGGGCTGGTTTTCGTCAAGGTCAACGGACCTGCTTTGGGGCACGATGTTACGTCGCTCGATCCTGCCGAGGCGCCCAATGCGTCTGCTCGCGAGGAAGTCCAGCGAATCAACCTTGCGCTCGAGATGGGCGACAATGTGATGCTCTATTTGGATGACATCCAGCATTGCGATCCCGAGTTGTTACAGAAGTTTATTCCGCTTTGCGATGCAACGCGGCGCATCGAAGGTGTTTGGAACGGGAAACCCCAGACCTACGATTTGCGCGGACGAAAGTTCGCGGTCGTCATGGCTGGTAACCCTTATACCGAGAGCGGACAACGCTTCCAAGTACCTGATATGCTGGCCAATCGAGCCGACGTCTACAACTTGGGCGAGATCATCGGAAACAGCCGTGAGGCCTTTGAACTTTCGTACCTCGAGAATTGCTTGACCAGTAACTCGATTCTCTTGCCATTGGCTCGATGTTCCAATCAGGATCAACGCGCCCTTATCGAAGCAGCGGCCCGCGGAACGACCGAAGGGCTTTCGTTGGAAAGCAATCTCTCGCACGATCAGGTCAACGAGATGATGTCGGTTCTGCGAAAGCTTCATCGAGTTCGCGATGTTGTCTTGAAGATGAATCGCGAGTATATCCGAAGCGCTGCTCAAGCCGACGACTATCGAACAGAACCGCCGTTCAAATTGCAAGGTAGCTATCGAAACATGAATCGCATCGCAGAGAAGATCGTTCCCGTGATGAACGATAGCGAATTGGAGACATTGATTCTATCGAGTTACCAGCAGGACGCCCAGACGCTCTCAAGGGATGGCGAATCGAATATGCTCAAGTTCAAAGAGCTTCTCGGATTGTTGACCGACGACGAGCGGGCTCGATGGGATTCCATCCGGTATACGTTTACGGAACGCTCGCGATTGCGAGGGTTACCCGGTGACGATTCGACGGTACAGGTTCTGTCGTCTTTGATGGGACTCCGCGACGGATTGGAATCGATTCGTAAAGCCCTGGGCGATGCGGTAACGGCTGCTTACCAGGATCAAAAAACCGATCCACCTGAACTACCCGAGCAACGGGTGATCGTCCAGCACTCTGTCCCACGCGTCATGACTGACCTGATCCGCAGCCAGTTTCAATTGTTGTATGATGGTTTGCGGCCGGTTCTAGAGCAATCGGTGCGGCAGTCGCAATCGCAAGAGCGTTTGAAAGCTGCCATCGATGATTGCTTGGAACGATACCGCAACATGGAATCCGAAGCCCTCGCTGCCGAAGCGAACCTGGAACAGGACGATGAAGAACAAGCTTAACAATGGTTATCATGTAAGCGTGTCAATGCAATCAAATTTTCCATTCGCTCTATGTTATTTGTTATTTGTTATTTGTT
>JANPLJ010000750.1:0-2467 GCA_031426475.1 Pirellulaceae bacterium
CGAGCACCATTTCATTGAGCTCGAGCAGGCGAAAAGTCAAGAATTTGGGTAAGCCAAAGTCTTCCGCCCATGCTAACTAAAAATGCCATCCGCTATCGTTCTACTCGCAAGTCGTTGTTGCCACGACACACTCGTTACAGACGTTGTCGACGTCAGGGACGCTTTTCGCGATTTCTTGAGCGAGCTGCTTCAGGAAAAAAGACGGCACTTCACCGCTAAGGATTAGGGTATCGCCCTCACAGGACACCCTGATCATGTGCATTTCCTTGTATGCACAGCACTGTAGCTTCCGTAAAACGCATTGTTCAATTATTTCGCTCGGCGTCAGCGCGTGGATCGGAGCCTTGGAAGCTGAAGAATCTAGTTCCTTTGTTGTATTCTCAGAATCAAAGGATGCGGCTTCCATTTTTTCACGCCTATATTTCGAGCACGACCTTTTATCGGTCGACCAAAGAAATTCCGTTCGGTGGGCCACTCTCACTTAGAGAATCGTGTTTGTCGAATGGCATCGATCAGTTGTGACTTGTTCATCTTGGATCGGCCATTAATTTTTAAATGCGATGCAAGGTTTCGTAGCTCAGGAACACTTCGTGCCAGCAGCGAAGTATTGGGGTTTCCCGTCCCTTGCGTTGTCTTGTTGGGTGTCCGTCCTTCCGTACGTCGTTGCTTATTGACCGTCCTCGCAGCGATCTCCGCCGCTTTTTTCGTGGGTTTACCTCGCTCTACGGCGGCCTGCTTGATATGTTCGTACTGACGTTCATCTTTATCGTTCCACGCGGGCATGATTAGACTCCTCTCTAAATTGTTCAATGCGCGAAAAACAATCAGGCCATTCCCCGATTGATCGCCCTTTTGTTCGGTGCATGTGGCGTACCACAAAGAACGACGGAGCAACGACTTGTTGCAGTCCTCGGTGAACACGAGTGGACGAACTCAAAGTGCGTTTCTTTTGGCCGTTGCGATTATGTATTGCGAAGACGTGGGATGGTCTGGCCTGGTCGACGGGAGTGCAAACGGCCCGCTTTTCATCCAGCGCGAATGTATAAGACGCATCCAATGACCAACCGAATAGCCCATTGCCATTCGAAGCTCAAAACTATTCGGGAATTGGACGCGTGCCTTGATTGCACGGGGTTTGGCACTGAATTTGCGTTTTCACTCCTGCCAGATATTTTGCACAATCTCGAAGGAAAAAAATGCGACCTCTCATTGTCCTCGTTCTGTTAATCCTGTTGATGATCGTCGGAGGTTGGTTGGTCGTAGAGTTTCGTAGTAACTCTGCAACCGTGGAGTTTCGAACCGACAAAATCAAGCAGGATACATCCGAGGCAGTAAATCACGCCAGCGAAAATCTCAAAAAGATGGGAGAGGCTATTCATCGCCCATAGTTGTGCGTTCGTTTAGTCCAATACGAGTCAGCAATTTGAAGAAGTTCGAAAGGTTAAAGATGAGCAGTCTCATGGAATGTTGCGGATTCACAAGTGTGGGACGTCACCGCTCCAACAACGAAGATCAGTTTCTGATCGCAGATATCTGCAAGTCGATGCGCGTCCACCGCACGAGTTTAGCGTTAGATCACGAAACGCGAATGTTTGGCGAAACGCAAGCCAAACTCTTACTTGTTGCCGACGGCATGGGTGGTCATGAAGCAGGCGAACGTGCTAGTCAACTGGTGACAGACGAGATTGTTGACTACATCCTTAATCGACTGACATGGTTTATGGCCGATGCATACGAGAGCGAAGAAGAATTTGAAGAGCAGTTGAAGTATGCGCTGATTAGCTGTCAAAACCGAATCAATCGGGAGGTCGCCGAAGTTCCTCAATATGTTGGAATGGGTACGACGCTGACGCTGGCTTATATTTCGTGGCCAATGCTCTTTCTGGTACACGTTGGTGACTCTCGATGCTACTGCCTTCGCGACGGTATGCTTGAACAACTTACGCGAGATCATACGCTAGCGAGACTGGCTGCCGAAAGCCATACCGCGACTCTGGACATGCCATACGGCGATGGAACACAATCGATGAGCGATGACGAGAGCGAGTCTGCGACCGAAACAGGGTACATGTCGAATGTACTTTGGAACGTGATTGGCGGTGGAAGCGCAAACCGACCGGATCCGGACACAAAATCCTTTGAATTGAGAAAAGGGGATACGATTCTTCTTTGCTCCGATGGACTTTCTAACATGCTCAGTCGAGACGAGATCAAGGATATCTTGAGTCAAAACATCACCACCGAAGCGATTTGCTCGCAACTCGTCGACGCCGCCAATGAAGCGGGTGGGAAAGATAACATTACCGTTGTGGTAAGTCGCTTCCTGGACAAGACCGTAGAGGAATCGCAATTGGAACAAGTCGTGTTACCGCTTGAAGAGGCGTTGGCAGATACAGTGGATATCGACAAATCGAAATAGGAAAAAGTTGGTCACAGCCACGTTAACACGTTGAGTTCTTTTCAAGTA
>JANPLJ010000751.1:0-4683 GCA_031426475.1 Pirellulaceae bacterium
GGCACGTGAACGATTCCGCACACCCCGCATGCCAAATCAATGAGAGCCCAAGCCAGACCATTTGGAAGAAAGCTGACCAATCGATCGCCAGCGACCAACCCTCGTTGAGAGAACGAGCAAGCCAAGTGCAAGAGAGCTTGCTCGACCTGCTTCCAAGAAAGCGGCTTTATGTCACCATCGACGTCGATCCACCAAGCCGGCGCGGTTGGAGTCTTGATCGACCACTCCCGAACCGCATCTGCAAGGGTGAACATAGGACGAGAACCTACGGCTTCGGCATCGAATCGACAACTTTGTCGATCAATCCATAGGCCACAGCTTCTTCAGGATCTAAGAAGCGATCGCGATCGGTATCTTTCTCGATCTTTTCGAGACTTTGCCCGCAATGCCGGATCAGTATTTCGTTAAGGCGTTTCTTGGTCCGCCGAAACTCTTTGACGTGGATGTCGATTTCTTCCGCGGTTCCTTGCATGCCAGCCAGTGGTTGGTGGATCATGATCCTGGAATTCGGAAGCGAAAATCGCTTTCCTGCTGCACCGGCAGTCAGCAACACGGCCCCCATCGAAGCAGCTTGTCCGATACAGTAGGTTGCTACGTCACACGAGATAAACTGCATCGTGTCATAAATGGCCATCCCAGCGCTGACGCTTCCACCTGGACTGTTGATGTACATGTGGATGTCGGCTTTGGGGTCATCGGATTGCAGAAACAGCATCTGTGCTACCAAGGCGTTCGCGATTTCGTCATCCACTTGGCTACCCAAGAAGACGATACGATCTTTCAAAAGGCGCGAGTAAATATCGTAGACGCGTTCTTCGCGACCATCTTTTTCGATCACATAGGGAATCATTGGCATAATAGCGAGTCAGCTCCTTACTTGTCAGAATCCTCGGGTACGGCTTGTTTAGTTAGAATTTCATCGACAAGACCGTATTCTTTGGCCTGCACGGCGGTCAAAAAGAAGTCGCGATCGGTATCTTTGGCGATTACGTCGGCAGGCTTGCCGCAGTGAAAAGACAGAATGTCGTTCAGTTGCGACCGCATTCGAAGGATTTCGGCAGCTTGAATCTCGATATCCGAAATCTGGCCTCGTACGCCACCGTGGGGTTGGTGGACCATCACGCTGCTATTAGGCAAGCAAAAGCGCTTTCCTTTTGCACCACCTGCTAGCAAGACGGCCGCTCCAGATGCTGCCTGTCCGACGCAATAGGTGGCGACGGGGCACGATAGCATTTGCATGGTGTCGTAGATAGCTAGCGTCGAAACCACTTCGCCGCCAGGGGAATTCAAGTAAAAATGAATATCCTTACGGCGATTCTCGCTTTGCAAATAAAGCAGTTTCATGACCACTTCATTGGCGTTGCCGGTATAAATTTCGCCTTGTAGAAATACGATACGATTCTCCAATAGCAAGTCACCCAGTGTCATTTGTCGTTGACGCTGGTAGCTTTGATAGGCCTGAGAGCCCATGATTGGAGGTAGGGGATTAAACGCGTTCAAGAGATCTTCCTTCTTGTTTCGGGGATAGTTCACCTGACCGCATAACATCAGGTTTCAGGCAACCACACGAATTTACAGCCCTTATGTTTGCATCCTCGCCACCTTTGGCAAGGGTACTACCTATGCAGAACACTCAAATCGCTGATACCTTTGACGAAATCGCTGATCTACTCGAAATCGCCGGAGAAAGTTCGTTTCGAATACGAGCCTATCGAAGCGGTGCACAAATCATTCGCGACATGCCTGATTCGGTTGCTCAATGGGTTCAAGATGGCCGCGATTTATCAGAAATCGACGGTATCGGCAGCACCCTGGCCGAAAAATCGAAGACCTTAGTTAAAATGGGGGCTCTGCCGCAACTGGACGAGCTACGCCAGAAGGTTCCGCCGACTTTGAGGGCGCTTCTGAATATTCCGGGACTCGGTGCGAAGAAAGTTGCAGCCCTCCATAAAGCCCTTGGCATCGTCGACCTAGCCGGACTCCGCGCGGCATGTGAAGCCAACCAAGTCAAGGATCTGAAAGGCTTCGGGTTGAAGACGCAGCAGTCTATTTTGGATGGCCTTGCGATCGCGGAGCAAGCCGGACGCCGACTCCTGCTGGATCAAGCTGACAGGCTGATAGAAAGATTGCGAAGTCACATGGCAGCGTGCCCTCAAGTCCAACGCTTGGAATTTGCGGGCTCATATCGGCGCGGTAAGGAAACAGTCGGGGATATCGACATTCTGGGTGTCAGCGAACAAGCCGATGCTGTGATGGAGCATTTTGTTAACTTTGAATCGACTCAAGAAATTCTTGCACGCGGCCCTACCAAATCAAGCATTCGCGTTTCAGAAGCGTTTCAGGTCGACTTGCGAGTCGTCGAGGAGTCGTCATGGGGAGCGGCCCTTCAATATTTCACCGGCAGCAAAGAACACAACGTTGTGTTGAGAGGACTCGCCAAGAAAGCTGGCTTGCGACTGAACGAGTACGGCGTTTTCCCAATCGATGATGAAACGCACGCCATTGCCGGAGCCAGCGAAGTTGATGTTTATCGATCGCTGGGGGTTCCCTTCGTTCCACCCGAATTACGCGAGAATCGCTTCGAATGGCGTTCGGATCTTGCCGAATTCGAGGCTGAAATCGTTCAACTATCTGACATCCGAGGCGATATGCACATGCATACGACCGAAACGGACGGCGAGAATACACTCGAAGAAATGGTGGCTGCCGCCCGACAACGATCCTTGAAATACATCGCTATCACCGATCATAGCCAGCGAGTGAGTATGGCTCGCGGCTTGAATCCCGAACGACTGCTCAAGCAATGGTCTGACATCGATCAACTCAACGCGACCTTGGACCCCTCGGAGTTCCTTGTGTTGAAGGGAATCGAGTGCGATATCCTTGAGAATGGTGATATGGATTTACCCGACGAAGTCTTGGCGCAAGCCGATTGGGTGATGGCGAGTATCCATTTTGGTCAGAAGCAATCTCGCGAACAAATCACGGATCGAATCCTGAGAGCCATCCGTAATCCTCATGTCACCGCGATTTCACATCCGACAGGTCGTTTGTTGGGTAAACGGGATCCTTACGAGGTCGACCTCGACGCGGTCTTTCAAGCCGCCGTCGAACACGGAAAACTCATGGAGATCAATTCGAACCCGATGCGACTGGACTTGAACGATATCCATTGTATGGCTGCCGATTCTAAAGGCGTCCAGTTTGTCATCAGTACCGACGCGCATTCGATCGTGCATTTCGAATTAATGAAATATGGAATCCAGGTAGCCCGCCGCGCTGGTTTAAATCGAGCCAAGATTTTCAACACGCGTTCGCTGGATGATGTGCGACTTTTTTTGCAACGTAAGTCAGGTATGTAGCGCATCGCCAGTTCCTGCCGAATCGAAAGTCCCAGTCGGGACTTTAGAAGCGCATCCCAATTCATTTTCGATTAAGGAACCTGCATGCTCGGAGTACTCGAGTGAGAGCGCTCGAGAGAATTGTTGGAGCGACGAACCTTTTCTTCCGTTCAGCCAAGACAAACCATAGCCTTTAGCGCGACCTTCGCGTCATTCGGACAGTACCCTGGTCTCCCGCTGCCTGAAATTGACCGCTCATGGATTGGGATCCGAAGTGGGTTTGCATTCGATAGCTTCCCATGATCGGTCCTAGCTTTTTGTCGGCCACCAGTCGATTGCTGCCCGGAGACGCAGGGACCATGTCAACTCGATAGGTAAATGGGATCACGACGAAGAACCTTCCGGAAAATCTTGCCGAATACGTGCCGTCCGATTGAGGGCGGATATTGGCTCGCATAGGACCATGGTGTCCAGTAGATCCGCTCGTCCATTCTCCACGCCATCGCCCTGCCGGAGACTGGGCGTGCGAAGAACGCTCGGCCGATACCAAAATGGAAACAATTGCCAGCCCGAGCCATAGAACGTTGCGAATCTTCATCGATGTTGGTCTGTTTGAGGTTATTTGCTAGTGCAGCGAATGATTGAGGACTTCGACCTCGTTAAAAGCACTTATTCTTCGTACAATCATAGTCGGGCATGGAGGCTCGGTCTGCAACTTTCCCGCCACCGATATTTCATCCCGCCTTTACTGCTTACCGATTGAACTGCTTTGCAGCCACGGCCGTCGAGACCGACCGCCGAGTACCATCGCTTATCCGTGAATTGGACCGTATGCTCCAGAGAAAAATGAACGCAAGTCCTTGCCCTGTCAAGCCTTTGCGAATCCTAAGCCATTTCAGCTTCGTTTGGCTTGCTACCTTGGGAGGACTCGCTGGTTGTGACCGGGATCCGATGATTCGTGTTTACGACGCGCCCAAAGACGCCGTCGCGGCGCCGAGTATGGCAGCCGAGCCGACCCGTTTCTTAATCGCGATTATCCCGGAAGGAGCTTCGGCCTTTTTTCTTAAAGCGTCGGATCAGCCCGAACGACTCGAATCTCTCTCCGAACCACTGCGGCAGATTGCCGCTGGGTTTAAGCTTGACAAGGACCGACAACCGGTTTGGCAACTTCCTGAAGAATGGCGTGTCCTGCCAGGATCGGAGATCGCGTTAGCTTTTCTTGAAGCCCCCACCGACGATGCCCCAGTGCTTTTTTCGGTAACCGAGTTGCCGATGCCGACAGCCAAAGAAGATTTGGATGGTTATCTTGAAATGAACATCAACCGCTGGCGTGGTCAACTTG
>JANPLJ010000752.1:0-8035 GCA_031426475.1 Pirellulaceae bacterium
GTCAGCGGGCGGAGCCGCTGACCCACTTGTGTCAGACAGATATACAAATGATCACTTTGCTAGAGAAACCAGTCTTCATGTTTTCTTAACAAGACCTTAACAATCGGAGTTTAGGATATCGCCAGCATTGATGGTGAGATGTGATCTGAACTCATTTGTATCGAGGAATGGCTTGATGATTTGTCGCGTTTTGGGTTTCATTGCGTTGCTTGGACTCTTTGCAGGTTGCGACGCAAAGGTCACCGATTCCCGTTCTGTGGAGGGCGGAAACGAAGTTTCGGCCAAGAAATCGAGCGATGTCAACACGTCGCTCCAGGGAACGGTCAAGGTCGATGGCTCGAGCACAGTCTATCCCATCAGCGAGGCAGCCGGATCCAAGTTCCACGACAAGTTCCCTCGTGTCGACGTGACAGTCGGAGTTAAAGGCACAGGCGGGGGCTTCAGCGAATTTGTCAAAGGAAACATCGACATTTCGGATGCATCGCGGCCAATCAAGCAAAACGAGTTGGCAGAATGCGCTAAGAACGGCATCCGATTCTTGGAACTTCCGATTGCCTACGACGGACTAGCGATTTGCGTGCACAAGGACAATAGCTTCATCGATGAGATTTCGATTGACGATCTCAAGAAGATATACAGTGCGGATTTGGCGTTGAAGACATGGAAGGATCTCAACCCCGATTACCCTAACGAGGCGTTCAAGATCTTTATGCCGGGGACCGATTCAGGAACGTTCGACTTTTTCAAGGAAGTGGTGATCGGTAAAGAAGGAAAGATTCGATCCGACGTAACTCCCAGCGAGCGAGACCTAGACTTGGTCAATGGCATTGCTAGTGAGAAGACGGCAATCGGCTTCTTCGGAGCTTCGTACTTTATCGAAAACCGGGACCGCTTGAAGGCGCTCAAGGTGATCGACCCCAAGACGAAGCAAGCGGTCGAAGTGAGTTCCGAAACGATCGAAAATTCTTCGTATAGCCCGCTTGGTCGTCCGCTCTTTATTTATGTGAATGCTGCGGGCGTAAAGCGCCCGGAGCTCCGAAAGTTCGTGGAATTCTACATCGACAATGCCGACGAGATTTGTCGCAGTGCGAAGTGCGTTCCATTGCCGGCGGAACTTTATAAAACCGTCCGCCAGCGGTTCGATGATCGTGTTGAAGGGACCTATTTCTATGATTCCAATGGTGAGTCGCGTCTCGGCTCGCTGAAAGAAATCTACGTCGAGCAGAACATCACGCAACCGAAATAGTTTATGGCTTCCATTTCTGTCGATGATTCCATCCCTGTAGATGTGGCGAAGAACTATCCGCCGCGATCGCTGCGCGCGATCTATGTTCGTGAGTCCATTGTCAAAGTCTTGCTTGCTCTGTGCGGAGCGTTATCGTTGGTCGTGACAGGTTCGATCATCTATGTTCTGGCTAAAGAGACACTCCTCTTTTTCGCGAAACCGGGAGTGAGCTTAGGTGACTTCCTCGGTTCGACGGAATGGACACCGTCTCTGGGAAACGAAGTTCACTACGGCATTTGGGCGCTTGTTTCGGGAACCGTTCTCGTAAGCGCCATTGCGATGATGATTGCTTTGCCGATCGGTTTGATTACGGCGATTTACTTAAGCGAATATGCTCCGAGTCGAGTCCGAGACATCCTGAAACCCGTTTTAGAGATTTTGGCGGGGATTCCGACTGTCGTCTACGGTTTCTTTGCGCTCACGGTCATCACGCCCTCATTGAAGTTCATGCACTCTGGGTTCAATATCTACAACGGGATGAGTGCAGGAATCGCTGTTGGAATCCTGTGTTTACCGATTGTTAGCTCGCTGGCCGAGGATGCTTTGCGAGCCGTTCCACGAGCGCTTCGCGAGGGCGCGTTTGGTCTTGGTTCTACGAAGCTGGATGTTACGCTGAAAGTGGTCCTGCCTGCCGCTCTATCCGGAATTATTTCGGCGTTCTTGTTGGCTATTTCGAGAGCAGTCGGTGAAACGATGATCGTTGCGATGGCGAGCGGTTCGCAGCCACACCTGACGATAGATCCTCGAGAGGCCACTCAAACGATGACTGGCTGGATGGTGCAAATGGGGTCGGGCGATACCAGTCAGTTCGATGCTCGATATTATTCTATGTATGCCGTTGCGTGCGTTCTGTTCGCAATGACGATGTTTCTCACTTTGGTTGGGAATTGGGTTCGCAAGCGATTTCGCGAGGCATACGAATGAAGTCCATCAACGACGTCATGTCGGAAGCATTTAAGGAACCCAACAGCATTCCACGACGGATGGCGTTGGCAAATGTATTCAGCTGGATATGTCGTCTGACTGCGATGTGTTCTGTACTGATTCTAGGAGTCTTGCTCTACAGTATTCTTTCACGTGGGCTGACACATCTGTCATGGTCTTTTATCACGTCGTCACCTCATCCTGATCCCGTCAAAGCTGGGATATGGCCTGCATTGATGGGGACGTTTTGGACATGTGCGGCGTGTGCTGCCTTCGCGCTGCCGATCGGAATCGGCACGGCGATTTTCTTAGAAGAATTTCGGCCAAGGAACTGGTTAATGCGTTGGTTGCATGCGATCGTCCAGCTGAACATTGCGAACTTGGCTGGCGTGCCCTCGGTTGTGTACGGGATCGTTGGAATGGCCGCTTTTGTTTCGATGTTTGGATTGATGGACGGTGCCGACAAAGACCAGACGGGCAATCGATCAATTTTCGACATTGGAAGCCAATACTTTGATCAATTCTTGACGATTGACGACGGTGTGTTGCTAGTCAAAGTCGCGTCGAATGCATCCCCAGATACCGTCGCCAAGGATGGTCTTAATGTGATCGACATCGATGGCAAGCCCGCTAAAATGCGATTGCTTGAGAAAGGCGTAGCGGCTCCCACATCCGAGACCGAACGAGCCGTGTGTGTTCGATGGAATGAGACGCCTGGACGGATTCATCGCCAAGCTTGGTATCATTTTTCTATTCCGCTAGGACGTGGGGTTCTCGCAGGATCCTTGACGCTGATGTTGGTGATTCTACCAGTCGTCATCATTTCTTCGCAGGAAGCTTTTCGTTCGGTTCCGCCATCGCTTCGCGAGGCAGCATTGGGGATGGGATCAACTCCGTGGCAAGCGGTTTGGAACGTAACATTGCCAGCTGCCGTTCCTGGAATCATGACCGGATCTATTCTCGCAATCAGTCGTGCGATCGGTGAAGCTGCGCCGATCATGATGATCTCGGGGGTCGTTTTTATTACACGGGCACCTACCAACTTGATGTCGGTTTTTACGGTACTTTCGCTTCAGATTTTCGACTGGGCTGGCCGACACGAAGCGCAATTTCACGCGATTTCGGCTGCAGCGATTATCGTACTCCTACTGTTGTTGCTGTTTTTCAACTCGATCGCCATCCTCATCCGTCAGAAATTTAGTCGCCCGCTGTCGTAGGCCAAGCGTTTCTCTCAAGGTAGCTAGAACATGACTCCCTTAATGTCCGAAACCGACAAATCGACGTCAACGTCTCAGGCGTCAGCTTCACAGGCGTCTGGTGCGTTGTTGTCTCGCCCATACTCGCGTATCGATCAATCAGAGTCGTCCATGACGCCAGAAACTACACCGTCCGCTGTTGTCATCAAGAATTTCAATGCTTGGTACGGCGATTTTCAAGCTCTCACGGATATCAATCTAACGATCCCTCGCAACCAAGTAACCGCATTGATCGGTCCAAGTGGATGCGGCAAGAGCACGTTGCTTCGGTGGATCAATCGGATGAACGATACTGTTGCCTCGGCCCGTGCCGAAGGCGAACTGTTGATGGTTGACAGCAAAGATGCGAAGATCAACATTCTCGAGCGAGCGATCGACACGGTATCGCTTCGTCGCAAAGTTGGAATTGTTTTTCAGAAGCCGAATCCGTTTCCGAAGTCGATCTACGACAACGTTGCGTTTGGCCCAAGGCTACACTTCAAAATCTCTCGGAAGCAACTGGATGAACTTGTCGAGTGGTCCTTGCGAAAAGCGGCTGTATGGGACGAAGTAAAAAATCGACTTCACAAGCCGGCACTAGGACTGAGCGGCGGCCAGCAGCAACGGCTTTGCATCGCGAGAGCGATTGCGATCGGTCCAGAAATTCTATTGATGGACGAGCCATGTTCGGCACTCGATCCAGCCTCGACGATCAAAATCGAAGATTTGATTTATGAACTCTGCAAACAATACACGATTGTGATTGTCACGCACAATATGCAGCAAGCTTCTCGTTGCTCGAATCAAACCGGCTTTTTCTTTAATGGTCAGCTTGTCGAATGTGGATCCACGGAGAGTATCTTCACGCATCCGACCAACAAGAAGACCGAAGATTACGTC
This sequence comes from Pirellulaceae bacterium, assembly GCA_031426475.1. Lineage (GTDB taxonomy): Bacteria > Planctomycetota > Planctomycetia > Pirellulales > Pirellulaceae > JAIYDQ01. The sequence continues at coordinate 4,345 of JANPLJ010000752.1, forward strand.
ACTGGAAAGTTTGGATAGTTTATGTCGTTGCATCTTCAAAGAGATCTCGAACGGCTTCATCATGAAGTCCTGACACAAGCGGGTCGGGTCGAGCAGATGATTTTCGATTCCGTGAATGCTTTGTGCAATCGACGGTACGACTTGATCGACAGCGTTCGATCGCAAGACGATATCGTCGATAAAAGAGAAGTCGAGCTCGAAGAAGAATGCTTAAAGCTTTTGGCACTTCACCAGCCAGTTGCGAGCGATCTTCGCCGCGTTACAACTGTTTTGAAATTGAACGCTGATCTCGAGCGAATCGCTGATCTGGCATGCAACATCGTCGAGCGGGCCTATGCGATCCAGGATTTTCCGTACTTTCCGACGCCGGATGAATTGGCTGCGATGGCCAGCAACGCCACCGAAATGCTTCGAATGGCGCTCGACGCGTTTGTGAGTTCTGATACGAAGGCCGCCGCACGCGTGATGGAGCTCGAAGCCCGTGTCGACGAGCAGAATCGTGAGATCATTTCCGAGTTGGAAATTCTATTGCGTCAAGATCCAACACTTGTTCAGCCAGCCCTGCATATTTTTTCCGCCGCACGACATATTGAAGAAGTCGCCGACCACGCCGAAAACATCGCCGAGGAAGTCATCTATATGATCGATGGCGAAATCATCCGGCATAAGCATACTCAATTCATCAGAAGAACCAATGGCTAGTCGAAAGATCCTGGTGATCGAAGATGACCGAGCGTTATCTGAGATCATCTGTTACAACCTTCAGCAGCATGGTTTTCAAGTGACTTCGGCATTTGACGGTCAAAGCGGGCTTAGCTCGGCTTTGCATCAACCGCCTGAAATCGTGCTGCTGGATGTGATGTTGCCAGTCTTGGATGGTATCGAAGTCTGTCGACGATTGAGGGCTCATCCGGAAACCAGTCAGTGTGTGATCCTGATGTTGACTGCGAAAGCGGAAGAAGCTGACCAGTTGCTTGGCTTTTCTGTGGGGGCCGACGACTATGTCGTGAAACCATTCAGCGTAAAAGTTCTTCTCGAACGATTGAAGGCTCTGCGTCGCCGCTTGTTAACGGAGCCTGGCGATTTGCCGACGATCGCTTCGCAGGGAATTGTCATTGATCGGGTTAGGCATCAAGTGACTTTGCGAGGAGTAGCCCTCGAATTGACGCCATCGGAGTTTCGGTTGCTGGAAACGTTGATGCGAGATCCAGGTCGGGCTTATGAACGCAGCGATCTGATCGATCTAGCGCTAGGTGAAGACACGGTTGTCTTAGAACGCACCATCGATGTTCACGTTCGAGCGCTTCGCAAGAAACTAGGTGATCGAGGCGATCTGATCGAAACCGTGCGTGGCGTCGGGTATCGATTCCAGGATCAGCGAAGCGTAGACGTTTGACAGTTTAACGATATGGGAACGCCCGTCAGCGGCAACGCTGTGAAGCCTTTTATGTAGCCACACTCGTCAGAATGTGGAGAGTTGGCGCTTCCATCCACGTTCTGACGAACGCGGCTACGCCACAACCCTCGGAAATCAATTAGAAAAAATCTTTCACAGCGTTGCCGTCAGCGGGCGGAGCCGCAGTCCCACGACGAAAGGTCTACCTTGACACCGCAGCACGAAGTTGCGTAGTGTCATCGCAACTGTTTTGAGTGCGTGTGCTGGCATTTTGTTGCAAGGACTAGCGATGATGTCATTCCGAGATCGGTTTAGGTCAACGAGCTTACGCGATGTGTTAGCGACATCGATTTTCGGGGTACTCGCCGCTTTTCTAAGCTCGGGGTCCTCGGTTATTTCGCAACAGCCCGGTGCCGCAACGGATACGTTGTTTGGGGATGGGGCGTCGGTTCAGATTAATTTTCCGTCTCAAGGGAATCTCGACGCGTTTCTCAAAATCATGTCGGAAAAACTCGGCGTTCGCTACCAATACTCGTCGGCAGTCGGGAGTACGAAGGTTTCGATTCAATCGCCCACGACGATCCCCAAAAATGCATTGCCTTTCCTGCTCAGCAGCGTCCTCAAATCGGAAAACCTTGCGATTGTCGATAGCGAGACACCAGGCGAAAAACGCATTATTCCCTTTGCGGAAATGCAGCAGTATGCACCGGTTGGAGAAAAAGGTGATGCAGAGAAGGTTTTCCAAGCCAAGGGAGCAGGTGCTCCGGCTACACAAGTATTTGTATTGAAAAAATTGACTCCGGAAGTTTTGACTAACATCATCCGACAGTTTTCGAAAACGGCACTGCCTCTCCCTGTCCCTTTTTCTAACACATTAATCGTTACTGACTACTCGGTGAACATCAAGAAAATTGACGATCTTGTAACGATGATCGATAGTCCCGTCGGCGAAACGATTTACAGGTTCTACGAAGTAAAGAACCAAACATCGAAGACCCTAACGGAACAAGTTCAGCTGATTTTTGGCCAGAAGGACGCGGCGGCCCAAGGGGGCGATCAGCCGCCTGGGCCATCAAAATCAATCCGGCTTTTCGATGACGCGAAAGGCAATCGTATCGTCATTGCAGGTCGTGCCGACCTTGTTGACGAAGCTCTCAAGTTGCTCCAGCAATTCGACGTCGAGTTGGGGATGAAGACGACTGTGTATAGGCCGAAGAACCTGAGTGCGGAACGTCTCAATAAGATTGTCGAAGGGTATCTTCCGGAGCAAGACGTAGAGAGAGCTTATCAAGGGACCGTCGATGAGGATGGCAATCTTCTCATCGTGCGTGCCACGGCGTCGATCCACGATCAGATACAGAGTTTGATCAACGAACTCGACAAAACAACGTCGCAATCCGATAGCCCGATTCGAATTTATAAGCTGAAAAATGCGCGTGCAAACGAAGTGCTATTCACGTTGCTCGCGTTGCAAGAAGCTTACGGTTCAGGATTTGGCGGTATTGGTGGATTGAGTGGCAACTCGTTTTTTGGCAATGCTTTTGGAGGACAGGGGATCCCTGGATTCTCCAATGGATTGATGGGAACGGGAATGGGTGGATTTGGAAACGGTTTCGGAAGTGGTTTCGGAGGCCTTGGAATGGGTGGCATGCTTGGTGGATTCGGAGGCATGGGCCAATTCGGAAACCAAGGAGTCGCTACGCAACAGCTACCACTGCAACCTGGCCAGCCGACGACCATGCCCGGCAATACAGCCGGAACGGGCGTCGGCGGAACGGGCGTAGGTGGAACGGGCGGCACGAGTTCTAGTAACCGAACGGGGAGACAAAGCCAAAGAGGCCAAGTGACTCCTGGCGGAGGTGGACTCGCAGCGGGAGGATCAGCATCTTTGCCAGGCGGTGCCCGTGTCTCGGCGGATGTCGGAACAAACAGTTTGATTGTCGTCGCTCCGGCGAGCATTCAGCCAGTCTACAAAAAGCTGATCGAATCACTCGATTCACGACGGCCACAAGTCATGATCGAAGCAAAACTGATCTCGGTCGATACAACGGACGGATTTACCCTCGGAATTGAGGCGTCAGGCGGAGATCGCGAAGGAGCCGTTCGAGCATTCAAGTTTACTTCGTATGGTTTGAGCGCCGTGAGCCCCAATGGAACTCTGGCGCTAACTCCAGGACGTGGATTTAATGGGACAATCGTCGATCCGGAGGTTGCCGACGTTGTTGTTCGAGCGTTGGCAAATCACTCTCGATCGAAAGTTCTCGCGGAACCGAAGATTTTGGTAAACGATAACGA
>JANPLJ010000753.1:0-7828 GCA_031426475.1 Pirellulaceae bacterium
ACCCTCGCTGACAACCGGCTCTTGGGTATTGAGCGGATTGATGTTTCGGGGACAGGAAACAATACGCTAACGCTCAGCTTTCTCGACGTGCTGAACATTTCCGATGAATCGAACAAACTCATTGTGCAAAGTAACATGGGAGATACTGTCAACTTCGGTGCCGGATGGAAAGTCAATACGCCTGAGATCATCGATGGAACATTCGTCCATATCCTGAAACAAGCAACGGCCTTGATCGAAGTCGCCAACGATGTGCCATTTCACAACCCGATGAATGCGTTCGATACCGATTTCGATGGCGTCATTGCGCCGCTCGATGTCCTGATCGTCATCAATGCGCTGCGTCGCCGCGGTACATTAAACGCGGGAGAGTTGCGGATCCCAACCTCCTTTCCTTTTCCCGAAAGCTTCCTCTATATCGACGTCGATGGCGATAACGGTTTAGCTCCGTTGGATGTACTGCGCGTCATTAATTTCCTCACGCGTCGTTCGAACGATGGTGAAGGTGAAACCGATTCAGTACAGGTTCCGCAATCGGTACCGATCGATCAGCCGTCCCTCTCGCCTATCATTGCGTCAATTGTCTCGAAACACGCCTACGAAACTCACGATCTGGCGCTCTCGCAACTCGACTTGTCACCGAGCAATTCGTTCGTCCCGCGAAAATGGCCCAATACCGTGTTCAAGGACTCTAAAACTCAGCCAGTCAAAGCTTCTAAAATGCCCAACGCCATCCGTGCCTCCAAATCACCATTCGATGAATTGGATCTAGAATTCAGGCTGGGAAAAGAGTCTGAACTCAGCGGCTGATCCTAAGTTCGTAGATGGATGAAGCACTCGCTGCGAGTACCAGCTAGGTAGGTAAACGGCTTCGAGAACTATTTATTGTTTTCGTTACGTTCGAGTCGACTAAACAGATCCGCAATATCGACTTGCCAGCCAGGTAGAACGCTTCCGCCGTCCAGCTTATCGCCTTCGTTTACCACCGAAGCATCTTGAGGCGATCGGAATACGGTAACGGTTCGCGCCCGATGATCGACCATCCATAACAACTCAACACCTGCATGAAAGTATTCACGTCGCTTGCGAGACATTTCGGCATAAGTGTTGCCAACGCTTAGAACTTCGATCACAAAATTAGGAACCAAATCTGGCACGGGGTCTGTGGGAATCCGACCGTTCGGCAGCCTAGCCCAACTGACAAAAGCCACGTCAGGGCCTCGCACCGTATCGTGAAACAGGCGCGTCATTCCATCCGGCCCGGTTGCAACTCCGACTCGGTACTGGTCCAAGTAGTTATTCAGCCACTGCAAAAGAATTCCAGCCAACAACGATTCTTGCCACCCCATCGCTTTCTCCACTAATGTGCTGTCGACCAATTCATACAATCGCCGTTCGGTGTTTCGTAGCCGTAACACATCTTCCACGGTTGCAGCCCCAGGCGCAGGTTCGCACCTTACCCGGGTAGCTGGGACATTCCCCAAGTCCGCCAATCGATCTTCCCAAGTGGTTGCCAACGCAATGCTCATTACCTTCGTTCCGATAGAAATTTCTTAGTCGACATTCGATTGTACCTTGTTGATATCGGAAACGCCAGAAAGTAAGCTACCCATCCTTTTCAGAAAGTGGGCACCTTGGAAGGAACCTATGTCGAATCTAGACTACAGGCGTTGCCCTATCGATTTTTCTATACGAATATTGATTCGACGTGTCCATGAATCCATCGCTTCCAAATGAATCAATACGCTCGCGACCTCCTTCCTTCGCTTTCGCATGGCTACAGCTCGTTCGATTCCCGAATGCTTTTACGGTCATCGCCGACGTTTTGGCGGGGGCGATGCTCGTACGAGGGACATGGTTGCCGTGGCCGTTAATTGCCGTGCTGGTTGTTTCTGCCGTGGTGATGTACTGGGCGGGGATGATCTTGAATGATGTCTACGATATCGAGAAAGATCGTGTTCAGAATCGAGGGCGTCCGTTGGTGGATGGCCGTATCTCGAGATCGACTGCGCGGCGTGTTGGATATGGTTTGCTTGTGGCTGGTGTTTTGACCGCACTGGTCGCGACGATGCTTTATGTTCCTCTGGTCGTTCCGAATCCGTCGCCCGAGTCTGCGTATTGGTTTCGTTTTTCGACGCCGCTGGTTGCGTTGTTGCTGGCTCTCGCGATTTGGCTCTATGACGGGCCGCTTAAGGCGACTCCGATTGGACCTGTGTTGATGGGGGTGTGCCGCGTTGGAAGTTTGTTGCTGGGTATTTCCGTAGGATGGTGGCTTGAGCCGACGCAAGCTTGGTATGCGCCGCATCTTTGGATGGCGGCGATCGGGCATGGGGTTTATGTGATGGGGATTACTTGGGCCGCACGCCGCGAAGCGGAAGCCAGCCAGACTTGGACGCTTGGTTTCGGATGGTGCGTTTGTGCGATCGGGATCGCGATGTTGGCGAGTGTCAGTTGGTTTGTGCCCGAAGGGGATCGGTTGCGACTTTCGCCTCAAACTAGCTATCCGATTGCGATCGGACTGCTTGCGCTGCCTTGGGCAAGGCGAGCCGTGTTTTCGGTCGTGTCGCCCGGTCCGAGCACGATTCAGGCGGCTGTCAAGCAAGCGATTCTATCGATTATTTTCTTCGATTCGATATTGGCACTCCAATTTGGCGGCCCTTGGCCGGCGATCACGATTTGCAGTTTGATCATTCCGGCTATGATACTTGGACGCTACTTTCGATCGACGTAGCTGATAGACTTCCAGGTAGCCACAGTCGTCAGACTTTGGACGAATCGCAATCGGCTTTGTTATTCAATCTCCGTCCGGATTCTGACGAATCCGGCTACCAGACTTTTTTTACGCAGCATATTCACCCATGACTTCATCACCTTTCTATTTGATCTCCGTACCGGGCTTGCGAGCGCAAGATTTTGCGAGGATGAAAAAACTTCGCAAGTGGACAGCGGCTGGCGAGCAGACTTCGCTGGCGGCAAGTTTTCCAGCGGTTACTTGGCCCGTTCAAGCGAATATGTTGACTGGCAAGCTTGCGAACGAACACGGTGTGATCGCCAACGGATTTTTTTGGCGAGACACACACAAGGTCGAGATGTGGACCGCTTGGAATGACAAGATCCAGCAGCCACAGCTTTGGGATCATCTTCATCAGGGCAGTTCTCCCAAGAGGTCTGCTGTCTGGTTTCCGATGCTAAGCAAGGGATGCGGAGCCGACAATATTTGTATGCCAGCTCCGATTCACAATCCCGATGGCAGCGAGTCGTTGTGGTGCTACACCAAGCCTGTCGAGCTGTACGGCGAGCTTCGTGATTCACTCGGCCATTTTCCTCTCAAGCACTTCTGGGGACCGCTAGCCGGAATCCCATCCAGCAAATGGATCACTCAGTCGGCCGCATTCGCCGCCAAGAAATTTTCGCCCGATTTTTTCTACATCTACGTACCGCATCTCGACTACGCGGCTCAGAAGAGTGGTCCCGATAGTCCAGGAGCATTGCAAGCGGTGGTTGAATTGGATGGACTCTTGGATGAGTTTTTTCAATCGGTCGTAGCTTTGAATGCCAACGCAACGTTTGTTGTCGTCAGTGAATACGTCATCACCGAAGTCAATCACGTTGTCTATCCAAATCGCATTCTGCGTGAGGCAGGGCTTGTTTCCGTCAAGCCTGAGCAGCCCGACAAACCGCTCGAGCAACTCGATTTTGTCGCCAGTCAAGCGTGGGCGTTGGTCGATCATCAATTCAGCCATGTCTTCGTCCGCGATCGAGAGGCATCGGTCATTCAGCGTGTCGTAGATCTCTTTAAGAAACAAGCGGGCATTGCGGAAGTGCTGGCCGGAGAGCAGCTCGCCAAGTACGGATTGAACCATGAGCGAAGCGGCGACGTCGTCGTGATATCGGAACCGAATAGTTGGCAAGCCTACTATTGGTGGCAGGACGATGCACTTGCGCCGAGTTACGCTCGTACGGTCGATATCCATCGGAAGCCAGGCTACGATCCGGTCGAGTTGCATTTTGATCCGGTCAATCGTTGTATCCCGCTGGATGCGACGCTGATTCGCGGTAGCCACGGTGCGCCGCCTGTCGGCGAAAACATGGTCGGTGTTGCTGTCTCGAATAAGACGGGGATCATCGGTCAAGGACCACTGCGGGATGTTGATATCTTTCGATGTGTTGTTGACACGCTATGAACTGCGGAGTGGAACCCCCATGCATTTTAGTGGACGTATTGCTTTCGAGACCACCGTAGGCCGGAACAAGCAGCCAATTGCGTTCGTCAATTTGAGAGGGATAGTCTGCGCCGTTCCGGCAATCAGAAACCTCGGTTCTGCCGGAACAGCGTCGCCAACGTTATATTCAACATCCAAGTTTGCTAGCGACTTGTTCCGGCCTACGAAAAAGCGAAACTTCCCCTAAAACTCATGGGGGTCCCACTCCACCACTCTACCACCCCGATGCACGGCTACTTCCTCTCCGATCTGCATCTTTTTTCGAAACGTTCGCGAGGCGAAGCGTACGTTCGGCAGATTCGAGAGACCGCTGATCGAGCTCACACGCTTGTTCTGGGAGGCGATATCTTTGATTTCAAGTGGAGTACGCGACCGTCGCTGCGGCATTCGATTGACGAAGCGATTCGATGGGTCCATGATCTGATCGAATCGCATCCGAATTGTGCTTTCTATTATCTGTTAGGCAACCATGATGCTCATCCTGATTTTGTCGCCGAGTTGGATCGGTTGGCGTTTGAGCAACCCAGGTTGGTTTGGCAACCTTATGTCTTGCGGTTGGGCCGCTGTGTTTTTCTGCATGGCGATGTGTTGGATGGAGATTCTCGGCATGAAACGATCGATGCACGTCGACGCATGCACCAGGATCAGCCCGTTCCCCATCCGTATCGACATTGGCTTTACGATGCAGTCGTCATGGCGAGATTGCATCGCGTTGCGGTGCATGTCGTGAAACGGCAGGTGACGGTTCTGAAGATGCTCACTCGCTATCTGGAAGAGCAGGGGATGGATGCAGCGAGCGGGGTCACGGATGTTTATTTCGGACATACGCATCGCGAAATGGATAAAGTTGAGTACCATGGACTAACGTACCATAATGGCGGAGCATCCATTAAAGGCCTTGGATTTCGGATTATCGAGACGCGTTTAGAATTACCACCATGAGCTCGATCGTCGAATTCTTTCAACGAGAGTCGTCCATGATGTGGACGATTGCGATCTTCCTGTTGCATATCGTGATCACGTTGGCCATTGTGATTCGCGTGATTATGAGCAATCGTTCGGTCGGGGCATCGTTAGCCTGGATCGCCGTTGTTTTCATGTTCCCGATGATAGGGCCGATGGTTTACTTATTAATTGGAGAATTAAGGCTTGGGGCGCATCGCGTTAGGCTTGTTAAGCGATTGTATGGTCCCATCCGGCGACGGTATGAACAGCTTGATCGTCCCTATCTCCAGGTAGATTGGAGCAACATCGGAGACGAAGGAGAATTGCTGTCCAGGGCGGGGCAACGCATGCTTCAGGTTCCGCCTTTGCCAGGCAATCGATTTGAATTGATGAGCGAATGGGAGCGAGTATTCTCGGAACTCATCACCGATATCGACTCTGCGCAAGTCAATTGCGATCTTGAGTTTTATATCTGGCATGGTGCTGGGAGAAGTGAGGATGTTGCAGCGGCACTCGAACGGGCGGCCAGGCGCGGGGTCATTTGTCGAATCCTGCTGGACGCACTCGGGAGTCAAAGATTTCTACGCAGTGCGACGGCGCGACGGTTGCAGGCGAGCGGTGTTCAGATCCAGGCCGCATTGCCGGGTGGATTATGGCGATTGATGTTTGTTCGTTTCGATCTACGGTTGCATCGAAAAATTGTTCTCATTGACGACAAGATCGCGTGGACGGGTAGTCTCAATCTGGTCGATCCGCGATTCTTCAGGCAAGACGCTGGGGTAGGGCAGTGGGTTGATGCAATGATGCGTATCGAGGGACCTGCCGTCGAGGCCTTGGCGATTACGTTTCAAGCCGACTGGTTCGTTGAAACCAACTCGACGGCTCTTGAATTGCCGGATGTTACAGGCGAGCAGCTGATCGAAAAACTGGGCGATGCAGTGATCCAGGTTCTTCCTTCTGGGCCGGCGAATCAGGTGGAAGCCATTGAACGGTTGCTGATTACCGCAATTTATACTGCGAGGCGGGAACTGGTGATCACAAGCCCTTACTTCGTGCCCAGCGAAGCGCTGCAGATGGCGCTTGCCTCGGCCGCTCTGCGAGGTGTCAAAGTGACAATTATCGTTCCAGACAAAGTAGACTCTTTGTTAGTTCGTTGGGCGAGTCAGGCGTTTATCGGAGATTTGATGAATTCGGGGGTGATCGTCGCGAAGTTTCACGGTGGTTTGCTACATACGAAAAGCGTCACAATCGACGGGAAGATCAGTCTATTTGGATCGCTCAATATGGATCCGCGCAGCTTTCGTCTTAACTTTGAAATTACGCTAGCCGTCTACGACGAGCCATTTACAAAAGAGCTGCGAACTCTGCAGCAAAACTATCTTGCCCAATCGACGCTTGTCGATCTAGATTTGTGGGGGAAACGAGCGCCGCTTACTCGGTTCGGTGAAAAAGCGGCGAGATTGCTTGGTCCGCTCCTCTGAGTCTATCGATCTTGTAAGTACGTAAAAAAACCTCATCAAACCGGGGCAGGTAATTTGATGAGGCACATGGTCCGAGACCGGGGCAGAGGTCTCTCGCCTTCGTCCTTAATTAATACGTCGCAGACCGTTCAATGTCAAACCAGTCGTCAAAAGTTTTGGGATAAATTTTGCGTCAGATTTTCTTTGTGTATTCTGAATTCAGTTCAGCAAATTGAGTGCCGAATTTGCAAGGTAAATCGACACTTCTCGCTAATCGCCAGTATGAACACGCTCGTTCCCAGGCTCCTGCCTGGGAACGCACTGTCTTGGAGGCTCTGCCTCCCGCGACGCAGTGGATCGAGCGACGCGGCAGCAGGCAGAGCCTGCAATTCCTTGGGTTCCCAGGCCGGAGCCTGGGAACCAGTTGCCGGCGATCAGCGAGAAGTGTCAAAAATCTGGATACTCGATTTCGGATACTTGCATCGTTCGTACTGGGCTTGGCGTTTATTGCCGCTAGGGGACGCCTGCTGGCTCAGCAACCCGCGACTGCGAAACCACCAACGGACGCGACGAAGGATACGAACGATAAAGCGAAGTCGCCCGATAACGATACTTGGAAGCCGCTCCTCAAGGGTTCGGATCTGTCTGGATGGGAGATCACGAATTTTGGAGGCGAGGGGGAAGTTGAGTTAAAGGATGGCGTTCTGCAATTGGGGTTCGGGGATCCGCTCACAGGCATTAACTATAAGGGCAAAGACTTTCCAACCGACAACTACGAAATGCGTTGGGAAGCGAAGCGAACTCAGGGTCAAGATTTTTTTGCGTGTGTAACGTTTCCGATTGGGGATGAGTTTTGTTCATTCATCGCCGGAGGTTGGGGCGGTTCATTGACGGGGCTTAGTAGCATTGACGGGTACGATGCATCCGAGAACGAAACAACGGGCTCGGAAGACTTCAAGAATAACGAATGGTATCGGTTCCGCGTTCGGGTGGAACCTGAAAAGGTGGTCGTGTCGATTAACGATCGCGAAGTGGTTTCGGTCGATCGCGAGGACCACAAGTTTTCTCTTCGCATCGAAGTCGATAGGACGAAGCCGCTTGGATATTGTAATTTTCAATGTGAAGCGTCCGTTCGAAAATGGGAATATCGAAGCCTGGACGATGCAAAACCGGACAAGAAACCGAGCGCAGAAGATGGGG
>JANPLJ010000754.1:0-5096 GCA_031426475.1 Pirellulaceae bacterium
CGTTGTGCACTCCTGAATCGGTTCCCAGCTATTCGGCGGTGGCTTTCTTCTTTGCTCTTAAGTTGCATCAAGAGCTTGGAATCCCAATCGGTGTGATCAAGACCGCGTGGGGTGGCAAGCCTGTGGAAACGTTTACAAGCCGTGAAGCGCTCAGTACGCTCGCGGGGACGAAGCTGCTCGTCGAAGCCACCATGAAGAACGACGCCGCTTACGATCCGGCAAAAGCCATGGCGAACTACGAAAAGCTCCTCAAGAACTGGGAGACGGTTGCAGCGTCAGAGCGAAAGAAGCCGGCTACAGAACGAAAGCCTCAGGGGAAAAAGCCAACGGCGCCGAAGCGTCCGTTGGATACCGAAGGTCAACCGGGAGTGTTATTCAATTCGATGATCCATCCGTTCGTCGGTTATACAATGCGCGGCGCGATTTGTTATCAAGGCGAGGGGAATGCGAAAGCAGGCGCCGTTCCGTACGATCAGACATTGCCGTTGATGATTCGCGACTGGCGTCAGCGCTGGGGCGACGATTTTTCGTTCTACTATGTCCAACTTGCGAACTTTCGAACGCCATCGACTGAACCTGGAACGCCCGATCCATGGGCATTGCTGCAGGATCGAATGCGACTGGTGCTGGCGACTACGCCAAAGACCGGGATGGCGATCATCAATGACGTCGGCGATGCCAAAGACATTCATCCGAAGAATAAAAAGGATCCCGGCGAACGGCTCGCTCGATGGGCTTTGGCAAAAGACTACGGTCGAGATTTGGTTTACTCGGGTCCACTCTACCAATCCAGCGAGATCCGAGATAGCGCGATACGAGTGACGTTTCGTCAAGCTGGCCAAGGTTTGAAGTCGCGCGATGGCGGACTGTTGAAACGATTCGAGATCGCTGGTTCGGATCGCGTTTGGCATTGGGCCGACGTGAAGATCGATGGCAAAGATAGTGTGCTCGTCAGCAGCGCCGAAGTGAAACAGCCGGCGGCCGTTCGTTATGCCTGGGCCTCGAACCCAGAAGGCTCCAACCTGATCAATAGCGAAGGTTTGCCGGCTTCCATTTTCAGGACGGACAACTGGGATGACGTCGAATCGAACGTGTCGACAAGCCCTCCCCGTACCACGGACGCGAGGCGCGCTCAAGCAACCGAGATCAAAGCCTTGAATGCGAAGCTCAACGAGCTTGACCGCAATAGTTCCGAAGCGAAAGCGCTTCGAAACAAGGCGAAGGAATTGATGTCGAAGTTCAAAGAGACAGCACCCGCAAAGTAATTCGGCCTGCTCACCTTCGGCAAGAAGGCCGTCTCGCTTTCGAGACTACCGTAGGCCGGAACAAGCAGCTAATTGAGTTCGTCCATTTGTGAAAGATAGTCTGCGCCGTTCCGGCAATCGGAAACCTCGGTTTTGCCGGAACGGCGTCGCCAACGTTTTATTCAACATCCAAGTTTGCTAGCGACTTGTTCCGGCCTACAAAAAAGCGAGACGGCATTAATTTTGTCCTACGACGGACTTCCTAGTCCGTCGATCCGTCCCTGGACGGAGCCGTCTATCGTTGACGACGCTCCCCTGTTGATGCGGCGTTTGTACAAGAGAACGCGAGTATTCGACAATACACCTATTGCCGCGCCATGAATAATCGTACAGAAGCGATTTGGACAGCTCGCCGGAGTGGGCTAAGCTTTGCGAAACGGCTCCGCGGCCAAATCGCAGTTAAAAGGAAAAATTTGTGCGATTTTTAGGCTTGGAAGCCTATTTTTTAGAAGGACCCTGGCGAATCCTACTTATGCTCGATCGGATTTTTACTCGAATTTTTTCGGTGATTGCAATCCTGTTGCTTTCGTCGTTTTCGCATGATGGCTCGAGCCTCCAGGCGGAAGAGACCATTCGGTTTAATCGCGATATCCGACCGATCCTGTCGGACAACTGTTTCGCTTGCCATGGTCCAGATGCTAAGCATCGGGAGGCCGATTTGCGGCTCGATATTCGCCAGGCGGCGATCGAGTTCGGCGCATTCAAAGAGGGAAACCCGGATGAAAGTGAAATCATCAAGAGGATCCAAAGCGACGATCCCGACGCGATCATGCCGCCGCCATCGGCCCATAAAAAACTGAACGCGAAACAAAAAGCGTTGCTTCATCGCTGGATACAAGAAGGCGCTAAGTACCAGGATCATTGGGCCTTTACACCGCTCGAACGACCGGCGTTGCCAGGAGCGAAAGGTACTTCCGAATCGAAATCGACGATTGACCGCTTTATCGACGATGGCTTGCGACGATCGGGAATCAAGCCGTCCGACCAAGCTACGTCGACGACACTGGTTCGAAGACTTTTTTTAGATTTGATCGGCTTACCTCCGTCGATTGGCGAACAAGAAAAGTGGTCATCACGTGTTGATGCCGAAGGCGTAGCATCTCTAGTCGATCATCTCATGTCGTCCAAGCACTATGGCGAACGAATGTCGGTTCCTTGGTTAGATGTTGTTCGTTACACCGACACGGTGGGCTACCACGGGGATCAAAATCAAAACATTTTCCCTTATCGCGATTACGTCATCAACGCATTCAATCAGAACAAGCCGTTCGACCAGTTTACGATCGAACAACTCGCTGGTGATCTCCTTGAAAACCCAACCGAAGAGCAGTTGATTGCGACCGGGTTCAATCGGCTGAACATGATGACTCGCGAAGGTGGGGCTCAGCCTGGCGAGTATATGGCGAAGTACGCTGCCGATCGAGTTCGAACCGTTGGGATGGCTTGGATGGGTGCGACCATTGGGTGTGCCGAATGCCACGATCACAAGTTTGACCCGTTTACGGCAAAAGATTTCTATTCGCTTGGCGCATTCTTCTCGGATATACGGCAGTGGGGCGTTTATAGCGACTATGCGTCCTCTCCCAACGGAGATCTGAAGGGATACACAAATGTCTACCCGTTTCCTCCTGAGCTTGAACTGGAGAGCCCGACGCTTGTCGAGCACCAGAGACTGCTTGAGAAGCAAATTCTCGCTTCGATTTCGGCGACGGTATTAAAGCCGAACGAGCGTAACGCATCGAATAACATTCGCGACTGGTGCCGAGAATCCGCGTCGTTTCTTCGCCAGCATCCCGACGGATGGTTGCAACCACGGTTCCTGGGCGTGACTTCGAAAGAAGAGAAGATTCTCACAGCGCCGACGACCAGTATTCTACGTCGGAATGTCGTGGAGTTGGTCTCGATCCACGATAGAGTCAAAGACAAGGCGGCAGAAAAAAAGAGGCTAGACGCCTTGAAGACCCGAACGCTCCAGTATGCTTTGCCAGCCGGACGATTGGCTCGCATTCGAATTGAATTGTTCGCTAATTCTGTGTCGAAGAATCGATTGACTCGCAGCGATGCGAATTCTGTCGATATCAAAATCAAGGCGGAGATTCAAGGATCGACAAAAGAGAAACCCGTCGTATTGTCTGTTTACCAAGCTCAGGCTGATCGGTTCGAAGTGAACTATGCCAGCGGGCAACCAAAGCTCGGGGTTGAGACTGGATGGAAGCTTGGGAGCAGCGAGTTGGGCTCGCCCGCCCAGGCGGTCTATTGGATCGATGGCGAGAATATCGCTAACGAGAACGATGTGTTGCGTCTGAAAATCGATGTTGATCAACTCGCTGGGATTCGTGTCAGTGTTTCACCGCTAGCCGACTTGGCTTCGAATCAATCGTTGCCTTCGATCGAGATCTTGGAGGGCGTTGCATCGGGTGAGCTTGATATCGCCTCGCCACTCGGTGTGGCCGCCTTACGAAGCTACTTTTTTAGTACGTTGTTTGATTCAAAAATCCATCGAACGATCGGTGGACTATTGACCGAGTATCGCACGTGTCGTAACGGAAAGACATGGTCGATGGTAACGGTCGCTCAGGAACCTTTTAAAGCGAGGATCCTCGGTCGGGGAAACTGGCAAGATGAATCAGGTGAAGTGGTCATGCCTGCCGTCCCCGGATTCTTACCACAGCCCAAGGCTTCAAAAAACCAACGACTAACGCGGCTCGACCTGGCGCGTTGGTTGGTATCTCGAGAAAACCCGCTGACCGCTCGCGTTGTTGTGAATCGGCTCTGGAAGCAATTCTTTGGGAACGGTTTGAGCATATCGGTCGACGATGTGGGAACGCAAGGCGATCCGCCGTCGCATCCCGAACTGCTTGATTGGTTGGCGGTGGAACTTGTCGAAAGTGGATGGGACATCAAGCATCTGGTGAAATTGATGGTGACCAGCCAAAGCTATCAAAAGTCGGCTCGATACCGAGAGGACCTTCGCGATATCGATCCTAGCAACCGCTTGTTGGCGTCCCAAAATCCGCGACGACTCGACGCCGAGTTTGTTCGCGATAATGCGCTTTCGATCGCAGGCTTGTTGGATTTACGATTGGTGGGTGGGCCCAGTTGCAAACCGTATCAGCCTCCTGATTATTACGAGTCGCTTCAGTTTCCCAGTCGAGACTACTTGCCTGACACCAGCTACTCGCAATTCCGCCGCGGCATCTACATGCATTGGCAACGAACATTTTTACATCCGATGGTCGCGAACTTTGATGGTCCATCACGAGAGGAATGCATTGCGAACCGAGTAAGCTCGAACACGCCTCAGCAGGCATTGACGCTCTTGAATGATCCATCGATGGTGGAGGCAGCTCGCGTGATGGCGACGAGTCTCTTAAAAACGCCGCTTTCCGCAAACTCTAACGCAGACGTATCGAAAAGCCGTGACGCCTTGCGGATCGAGTTGGCCATTCGACGCGCGCTGGTCAGAGAACCGAGCAACATTGAAATTGTGGAGCTGACCGAATTCCTCCATGAACAACGAAAGCATTACACGGCAGATAAGGAAGCGGCCCTCCATTTATCCAGTACTGGAATAACAGAACGCGACGCATTGCTTCCGGCCAATGAACTTGCCGCCTGGACCGCTCTATGCCGCGTTGTGCTGAACCTGCACGAAACGATTACACGATACTAATTCGACTGTCCCAAATCGACCCCTGCGGCCTCGAGCTGAGTGGCGTCAACGAACAAAATTATCTGGTTCCCAGGCTCTTGCCTGGGAACCCAATGAATTGCAGGCTCTGCCTGCCGTTG
>JANPLJ010000755.1:0-3373 GCA_031426475.1 Pirellulaceae bacterium
CGTCACCGCAAGATTGGAGCCGACCGCGGCGCGTTGATAGGCACTCGACGAAAGAATCTGTTTTACAAGGTGCCGGAAATCGAATCCATGATCGACAAAATTACCCGCAAGCCACGCAAGCAACTCAGGATGACTTGCGATGCGTCCTTCCCAGTCATGCGCCGGTTCAACCATGCCAGCACCCATGAGTCGTTTCCAAGCTCGGTTTACGATCACTTGGGAAAATCGATCGTTTTGCGGAGCGGTAATCAACGCAGCAAGTCGTTCACGAGAATCGTCCGAGTTCCGAACAAACTCACCGACATGATCAGCATCGATTGTCGGAATGGAATCTTGGAAAGGCCATTCTGGAGCGACAGGCTCTCCTGGTTTCAAGGTTACCGCGATGAGCGACTCGCGACCTTTGTTTTTGTCGAAGAAACCAGCCGCTACGGTACTCGTTGGCGGCACGGTAACAGCTTTTCGCGAAAGCATTGCCGAGAGAGAAAACAAATCGCGTTGTTTGCTATTGTGGTAAGGCGAATCGTGGCATCGAGCACATTGCATTTCAACACCGAGAAACGCTCCCGCGAGAATATGCCCTTTCGATGCGAATGGTGCGTCGTTGTCCGCAGCCAAACCGAAGCCCGCACTTCCACCTTCACGTTCGCTGCCTCGCATCATGATCAGTTCGGTAACCATACGATCGAAGGGTTTGTTGTCGCGCAGCGCTTCGTAAAGAAAAAAGCGAAACGGACCAGAGTTGTTCAGGCTAGGTTTCAGCATATTCGGATTCTCGGCCAAAACATCTTGCCAATAGCTGACCCAATGATCGGCAAACCGTTCGTCGCTGAGGAGCTTAGTAATCAAGGTCGGACGTTTCTCGGGCGTTGTATCTTGCAGAAACCTACGCGACTCTTCTTCGCTAGGTGAAACTCCGACCGTATCCAAGAAAACACGGCGAAGGAAACTCGCATCACCGATGATCGGAGCAATAGCAATTTCATCTTCGGTAACAATCGGATCCGGCCATTTTGCACCAGCTTGAATCCAATGCTCAAGCAAAGCTATCTCAGATTCGGAAAGCGGTTTATCGTTTGGCGGCATCCGTTGACTCTCGTCGGACTCGCGAACTCTCTGAATAATTGGACTTCGATGAGCATCATTCGGAACAATCGCCGCGTCACCCGAATCGCCTCCCTGCAACGCAAAAGACAAAGAGTTTAATCGCAGTCCGCCTTTGACTTTCTCACCATGGCATCGAAAACAATGCTCGCGAAGGACCGGCAAAACTTGATCATGAAATTGTCTTGATTCGTTGGCTTGATCGCTGGTTGAAACGATTTTTGCTCTTTCAATCTTCGCGTCGATGAAAGCGTCGATCGAATGCGAAGTTTTGCCCGCTTCCGAAGTCGCTGTCTTTCCATCGATCCATTTTCGTCCTAGTTCGTGTCGATGATTCCAAAATTCGTCTTGAGAATGCGCAAGGTCGCGTCGTACTTGATCATCGATAAGCGTCAGCGAGGTATTCGCTCGCTTGAGAGCAGTTGCGTAATCTTCGTGCAGTAAAGTTTGCGTCGGTACGTCTGCTCCAAAAGCGTTTAGGATTTCGAATCGCTCGCTCCCTTCGTACTGAATGGCGAGAAGCATTTCACCCGGTTCGGCTCGAAGCTTCTTGCCCCCGATAATCGCTTCGAGAATAACGCGATAGTTGCGACTCTCAGGAATGATTAGATCACCGATAACTTCCTGATCGCCAAATCCAACTTGTCGGTGTCCAGGAGCGGGCAAATCAGGAACGGGTTCAACGGGCTCATGTCCGTCGCTGGAACCATTGTGAGGTTTCGTCCGAATGACGACTTGTTCATCTAACCAAATCCTGCTGAGTCCTCTCGCCCGAAGCAACAATCGATGACGGCCAGCCGGAAGCAATACGTTGGCGGTAGCTTGAACAAGAACTGGCGGCTTCCATCCGTCGCGAATTCCCCAGTCGTCATATCGATAAGGAAGACGTGGCATGAAAAAAGTATCAAACGCCCATTTCGAAATCCGTTTCTGCGTTGCGTTCGGATTCTTGGTCCAACGGTCATGCGCAGGAAGGTCTTCGTAGCACAGGAACATCACCGTTCCATCTGGGGCAGAAGGGATCTCGGGTTTCGTTTCAACGATTTGTGGCTCGGCCCGTTCTGGACCAACACGATGAAAACGTCCTTGAAGGACTTCATCGGAAAGGATCGTACGATGGATGGCTATTTCGTCAATCAAACCACGAAAGCTATTTCCTGGTTTTCCGTTTTGCGAAGAACCGATCCAGACCGCATCGTCATCGACAATCGGAGCCTGTGTCGTCGCGCCACCCATATCCCAGATTCCATCGCGAGGGCGACCGTCTAACCAACCGCGAATCGTGTCTGGCTTTCCAAATCGATAGGTAACGGCGATGTGATGCCAACCCGAACCTGGTAAGAAGCCATCGGTGGTCGTCCAACGGTGCCAATGCGCATCGGTCGTCGTTTGATCGGGAACAAACTCAGTCGCAAACAAAAAATTGATATGCACTGAGCCCGATCGGCCGTTCACGCGGAGCGCCCAATTCTGATTATCCGAAGCGAACCCTTTCGTACCCGTTCGTCCTTTGCCTACCACATAACGAAAACTATCGTCGCTAATCGAGTCCACATTGACCCACGCTTCAAGCGTTATCGGTTCACCGTTGGCAAAATCAAACGAACTATTCAATCCAGGGTCTTCAATGGAAAAATGCGCGCCATCGCCATCGAGTTTGACTGCAGCATTGTGAGCATCAAAATCAGGGAATTCTGGAGGTCGCGGGCCCGGCTGCTCGTGATGAACTTTTCCGTGTGGTACCAGCCGCGATGTCTCCTCCGTACTAAATCCCCATTGAGCGACGGTATTCGACACGTCAGCCCCAAAAGTGCTGGTCGCTATGATGAGGGCCGCTGCATGCTGAATAACAGAACGAAGGATTAAATTAAACTTCATGCAAGAATCCTAGTTCATGGATTGGAATGGCGGGACGGCGAGCTCGGTCAAACACGATTCGACTTACGCATTATCTTCAATGCGAGCTCGAATCACAAGGCTTGAACTGCGATTGTATTTTTGGGCTCTCCTGGCGCGCCGAAACTCTTTGTTTCTAAACGGCAAGATTGTCGCCTTTCGCTCCGCGAAAGGAAACCTTTGCGGAGCAAAAGCCGACAATCATTCGTTCGCGGCCTAGGAGTGAAAGACGAGTCTAGTCCATTGACGCCACTCAGCTTGTCTGAGTGGTGAAGCGTTTGGCAACCAGAATCTAAAACTACCCCGATCTTCCCCAACTCCCTCAAACTGCTGCCTACGGCAGCAGTTTGAGGGAGTTGGGGAGTCATGGAGG
>JANPLJ010000756.1:0-1637 GCA_031426475.1 Pirellulaceae bacterium
GCGACATGGTGGCTTTGGGATACCAACCTCGACTTGTCATCACCTAACGCCTTGGAACAAGATTTCTTGGTTCGGCAGCAAAGCGTCCCGCGGTCATGTCCGCAGTGATCTTTTGCGGTGTGCGTGGTTCGCTGACCATTACAAGCCCGTGGCCAATCCAGTGGATTGCTGATCTCGCAATTCCCAACGACTCCGCAGCAGCAGACTACCTGCAGTCGCAGAAACGAAATGAGCAGTATTTTCGCGATCCAGTCCTTCACGATACACCTCTACACTGTTAAGGATATCGGAACGACGACCAGCAACACAAGACAAATAACGGCCAGCCGATGCGGCTTCTGGAGAGATTGATAGCGAAACGCTGCCTATTCTACAAATGCTTCAACCACGGATAACCAACCCACTTCTGCCTGAAAGTCGCGAATTCGAATGCTCCATGGGCTTTTCGACCATTCTGTCAGTCGCCCCTTGGCCTTCTCGAGCTTGCCACTTTCTGCCAACGAAAGTTCGTTTTCTTTTATACCCAATCCTGATGCGATGTCATAAAGGGTGCGAGCGGCGAATATTTCTGCGGAAAACTTCACGGACGGCGATACATTGCTTCTCCCAGCCTGGATCTCGGCTACAGGCTGGGGGGCGGGCAAAGCATTCCTGCTTCGAACCACCCAGAGCTTGGTGATCTTTCCAGGGCTCGTCGGGCTTACTGAACTTGAGCTATCAACACTCGATGTTGGCTCGTGCAGCTCCCCACCCAACACGACGACATCTGGCTCCAATGCACCAAGCAACTCAGCGAGCTCCTCGCGTCCAGGGGATATTTCTCGACGCCCGCATCCCGTGAAGGCAACCACAACAACGAACAGAAATACGCTCACCGATACGTGATGTCGCCGCATTTGATGAAAGTCGAATTTGTTATTCAGATGGAAGCGTTTGCCCGTCACTGCTGCCTCCCAGCGCCCACCAAGTTGGCAAATCGATCGATTGGTTCAGAAACCGAACTCCGTCGTCGGCCATCAAGACGTTGATGCCACCGACGTGATGACTACTGGGAGTCACGATATTGTTTCCATCATCTTCTCCGCCATAGATATGACAGCTTCGCTTTCCGATCGGCATGACAGGCATGAAGTGATTCGCCGCGAAATTCCATCCAGTCATCCACGAATGTCCGTGCGCTCGCGAATAACCAACGTCACCGTGCGATACCGAACCACAATACGAGACCCATCGCTCAAGCGTCCTCGCGGTTTCCGAGCCACCGCAAAAAGACAACATCGACTCGGGAATTCCTGGCGGTGCGTACGAACCACCAAAGGCCCCACGAATCGGGGTATAGTGCGCAACGACTCGCTCGGAAACGGCGATCGTATTCGACAATCCATCCAAGATACTTGCCATGGTCGACTGGGACCGTTGCCAGGGGTCGTCTAGCGATGGATTGATTAAGCCGATGACACCATTCTGTTGTGAAATCGGGGAACCCGTACTTGCGAGCGAAGAGCTCTTCGGCCATCCAATGTTGCCGACGTAGCTGCCCGGAGCAACTCGTCCAATCGTGGATTCGATTACTCTTTGCATAGGTTCGCTTGGACAAAGATAACTCGGCACCAGCGTACCCATCGCTTTTGCGTTGA
>JANPLJ010000757.1:0-2206 GCA_031426475.1 Pirellulaceae bacterium
GTCTCAGCGCACGAGCAAGCGATCGGGGAATCGGCGGGACTGGTGATCGGATTGCAACTAACGCATAGCGGCCGCTTTTCGCGACCGAACTCGAAGACTCTGGAACCTCGCATTGCATACCATCACCCGTTACTCGACCGCAAATTCCATATCGATCCGGACAACGATTCGGTCGTGTGGACGGATAGCCAATTGGATGGATTGATTGAGGACTACGTGGCAGGAGCGAAAGTGGCTCGCGAAGCCGGCTTCGATTTCGTCGATATCAAAGCTTGTCACGGGTATCTGCTCCATGAGTTCCTTTCAGCTCGCAGCCGTAACGGTCGTTATGGCGGTGATCTCGAGGGACGAACGCGACTGCTGCGGAACATCATCGGTGCAGTTCAGCGCGATGTCCCTGGTCTCGCGATCGGAGTCCGTTTGAGTATTTTCGATCGCCCTCCGTATCAAATGGGCGAGCGGTACGGTGAGCCGATGCCTTTTCACGACTTGCTTCCGTATACGTTCGGTTTCGGAGCGAAAGCTGAGAATCCACTCGAAATCGATTTGGAAGAACCGCTTTGGTTGCTCAAAGAGCTGAAAAAGATCGGGGTTGCGGCGGTCAACCTCACCGACGGCAGCCCGTATTACAATCCGCATATCCAGCGACCTGCGATATTTCCTCCCAGCGATGGGTATCTGCCGCCGGAAGATCCTTTGGTTGGAGTCGCCCGGCAAATCGAAGTTGCTTATCGTTGCAAAATGGCCGAACCAGACCTGCCGCTCGTGGGAACAGCTTACTCGTACTTGCAGGAGTTTTTGCCTAACGTGGCCCAGGCAACGGTCGCTCGAGGCATGATCGATGCGGTTGGATTGGGCCGAATGGTGCTTTCGTATCCGCAGCTCCCGATCGATGTTCTCCAAGGTAAGCCACTGGTTCGCAAAAAGATCTGCCGAACCTTCAGCGACTGCACGACCGGGCCACGAAACGGAATGGTCAGCGGTTGCTACCCGTTGGACGATTTCTACAAGCAACGCGACGAAGCGGCCCAGATCGCCGCACTTCGCCGGGAGGCATAGGTCACCTTTGAAGCTAGAGACTTTGGCCACGGGCTTGGGACGTTCGACGAGAAGTCCTAAAAAATAACGGAAAATGGCTAGCAACATTTTGTACACTACTGTATTCTAGCATCCTAGTGAACACATTCTCCTCTACTCTAAGGGCATGGACGATGAAATTAGCACTTACCGATCGCCAGCAGAGCGTCTACGAATTCATCCGGGACAAGATAGTCAATCGTGGTTACGGGCCGACGGTACGCGAGATAGGCGAACAAATGGACATCCGTTCTCCGAATGGAGTCATGTGTCATTTGCGAGCCCTTGAACGCAAAGGGATGATTAGACGGGCTGCGAATAAAAGTCGAGCTATCGAGCTAGTACAATCGGGAACACCCCCGGTTCGATCGACGAGCTTGCCAATGGCTGGCCGAGTGGCAGCTGGACTTTGCAGTTTGGCAATCGAACAGAACGAAACAATCGATTTAGGTGAAATGTTGGTTCGCGACGATCGATTTGCCTTAGAGGTGACGGGCGACTCGATGATCGACGCTCACATCGCCGACGGCGATTATGTCATCATTCAAAAGCAGTCGTATGCTTACCCCGGGCAGATCGTGGTCGCTCAAACGGAAGAACACGAAGCGACTCTCAAGTACTGGTTCCCCGAAAACGGTCGAATCCGGCTTCAGCCAGCCAATCGGAAAATGCAACCGATCTATGTCGATAATGCAGAAGTCAAAGGGATCGTGATAGGCGTCGTTCGACGACTTCGATAGAGCTAATTAGACTGTCCCAAATCTAGTCCGTTGACGCCACTCAGCTTGTCTGGAATGGCGTGGACTCAAGTAGCGGAACGGCGCGAGCCGTCCGGTGAAGTGCGACAAAACTCTGAGGAACCGGACGGCTTGCGCCGTTCCGTTTACAAGGGAATTCCTTAAGTCCACGCCATTCCAGCTTGTCTGAGTGGTGAAGCGTTTGGCAACCAGAATCTAAAACTATCCCGATCTTCCCCAACTCACACAAACTGCTGCCGTAGGCAGCAGTTTGAGTGAGTTGGGGAGTCATAGAGGAACGATTTTCTGGTTGCCAAACCTGCTCACCTTCCGCGCGAGGCGGAAGGGGTCGATTTAGTACATTCGAACTAGTGACAATCCCTATTTTTCCA
>JANPLJ010000758.1:0-4678 GCA_031426475.1 Pirellulaceae bacterium
GCTAAATTCGCTACGCCATCGCGAGTCACCTCATCCGTTTGTCGCAGCAACATTTGATGAACAAGGTCCCGTACGGTTCCATTTGGCGAATCGAGGGCTGCGACGAGTTCAACTGGACTTAGTTTCGTTAGATCGCGAACCGGTCGGAGTTTCGTTCCGCTCCGTACGATGCGATAGATGCGTCCCATCGTGTCGCCGGCTCGTGGGTCGATTTCGGCAAGTCGATCGGCCGGAATCCATCGCGTGTGCTCGATCACCGCTCGATACATATCGACAACGTAAAGGGCTCCGTCAGGGCCCGTTCGAATTTGGACCGGTCGTGTCCAATTATCTTTGGAAGCCAGGAACTCGCTTTCGGCCTCGTCATCCGGCCGATGTGCTTCGAAGGTTGCTCCCTTGGGATCCAAGCGATAGCGGCGAACCAGGTTGTGAGCTACTTCGCCGACGAAAGCATTCCCGGCATACTCTGTCCCCAACAAGTTATCCCGATATATGCCAAGTCCATTCGCTGAAGTCACATGGCCGAGCGAATTCGCATTGTTGAAGCGTTCGAGAGTTGGGCTAATCGGATTCAACGTGGATACATTCTCTCCGGCGGGAATATAGACAGTCGGCGGCGGTGCGATCACATGAGGATTGCGGCGAAGGTAGCTATCTGGAAGCGGAAAATGAAAGATCCACCGACTGTTGCTACAGCCAAACCAATTATCGAAGTCGTCTCGAGCTCGACCTTGTTGCGTGACACCTGACACCAATTGGAGAACACCGGTTTCGGGATCAAATCGAATATCGCGACCAGCTATGTCGAGCACGTCGCCGGTTTTCTCGCTTCGAATCTTGCCACCTAAGTTTCCGTTGGCACCATGAATCCAATTGTCGAGTCCCAATGCTAGACTATTGATGCGAGCGTTATAGTTGTCAGTATAGAAACCGGTAAACATTTTCTCAGTCTTGTCGGCCTTGCCATCGTCATCGGTATCTTCGGCATAGAGAATGTCAGGCGCCGCGCAAACAAAGACACCGTTGCCCCAGCAAGTGATACCGGTGGGGAAAGGCAAGTCTTCCATAAAAAGCGTCGACTTGTCATAGCGACCGTCGCCATCGGTGTCGGAAAGGATTTTAACGCGTCCACCTGGCTTCCAATTTCCATCCATCCCATTCGGATAGTCAGGTTGCTCGACAACCCACATTCGGCCTCGCGTATCCCAATCGATTGCAACCGGATCAGCAACAAGAGGTTCGGCGGCAGCCAATTCGACAATCAAACCCTTTTTCGTCTTGATCGAAGTCAATGCATCGGAGGGTGACTTCGGACGAACGTCGGCTCGGAAATGGGCAAGAAACGATTTTGGTATTGTTTGATGAACCGCTTTGATGATCCGATCTTCGACGCCTGGCGCGAACTTCGTAGGTCGATCGTAGTAGACCATAGCCGACATCCCTTCGTAGCCTCCTTCAGCGAGGACGCGCGCAGATGGGATGTAACAGGGAGCATCATTCGCATACGCATTCACCCAGAGTCGAGCCGCATCAAACTCGACTTTAAGCCGCAATTGATAATCGACAGTAACTTCTCCAGGCAGAAATACCATCGCCAGACTATCGCCAAAGTTCCAGACTTGAACGCGATATGCCAGTTGGGTTGGAAGAATTTCACCTCGCTTCAATCGAGCCAGGTTCTTTTGAGCGATATACCTAATTTGTGGTGTCGGCGAAGTAGCATCCTTTTCCAAATCTTCGCGCGATGGGAGCGGATCATAAGGAAGCATGATATTCGTTACGCGTGCATTCAGCGTCCCCTGTATCGCAGTTTTGTCGAGCTTTAGCAGTCGGGCTACTTCGGCGGCGATTGCTGCTCCGTGTCCAATCGCTTGTTCGACATTGCTCCGTGGATGTGGATTTTGATCCGCTCCACAGCCAATTCCGATGAGGGCAGTGACGCCGGGGTGTTCGCGCTCGATTGCTTCCATCGCAGTTCCCGGCCAATCACCGTGAATTTTGTTGAAGCTCAGTGTCGTTGCATGGCAAGCATAGTTCGCGAAGACAGCACGCAATTCACCTTCCGGAGTGTTTATAAACATGACTGGCAGCGCATGATCGACCGGACCACCCCAGGCTGCTCGACGATTGCGTGCAAAGCCCACGCTACCGACGGCCCACGAGAGTCGACTCGGCTTTCGATCCGCCAACGCCGCCAGAGAAACTCTCTCAAGATCATCGGTGAGTGTTTGTGTATAGCGATCGATGTTGGCTTGATGATCGGGCGGAATATCCATACTAAAGATGTTGACTAAAGCTCCCGTCAAACAAGGTGCGCAATGGGTGTGTGAGAAGCAGATCGCTAATCGCTCAGCTCGGATGCCAGCCTTCTTTGCCAATCGCGATGCAACTTCCATGCGCATCGCGTCGGGGACGCCGCAATTATCGACGGTGATCAAAATGGCTGGTCCTTCTTGATCGCTGCCGATCGCGATCGCTTTTGCCCAAATTCGCTGTTCGACTTCCGACGTCTCCTCACGACGATTACCGTATCCCGTCAATCGAATCGGATGCTCAGGAGTTATATCGATCTTAGCAATTCCAACCTCACGAATGTCGCCTTCATCATCCGCGAGCACCGGTGCGAGCGTAAGCCCAAGAAGAATGTATAGCAAAGCAAAGAGAATTCTCATGATCGAGCAGTTCGGTTGGCAGACGGGAATATCTTGATTGTCTCAAAACTGATTGTATCCGCTCTAGGAACGACGTGGAGAGCCATCGGTGCCAACAAGGTAGTTCAACGGTTACCCTCCAGTCGGCTTGGAGGCATACCCACCTCGCATGTAGCCTTCAAGCCTGATTCACCAAGCGACACATGGAGGCTGTCTCGCTTTTAGTAGGCCGGAACAAGTCGCTAGCAAACTTGGATGTTGAATAAAACGTTGCGACGCCGTCCCGGCAGAATCGAGGTTTCCGATTGCCGGAACAGCACAGGCTATCTTTCTCGAACTGACGAACGCAATTAGCTGCTTGTTCCGGCCTACGGTAATCGAGAAAACCAGATGGCAAGCCGATGGAATCGCATTCAAATTGCAAAACGACAAAGCTTCGAGCTCTTATCTGTCTATCTCAAATCCGACCACCAATAGAATAGGAAGGCGACAGTGTTCTAGGACGCTAAACCGTTGCGAGCGAGTGGGCAAGCCCACTCGCTCGCGAATCGCTCATGTCGCAAGGTGGACCGTCGCAAACGGCGCGGTTTGGGACTGTTTCAACATCTATGGATGCAGTTCGCGGATCCCATTCTTGAGCGCGTAGATTTGCTTGATCTCGGCGTCGGTTAACGCGCGATTGAATACAGCGAGGTCATCGAGATGGCCGACATACGATGCGCCGAGAACAAGGAAAACTTGCGCGGGGTCCCAGCCCAACGTGAGGTCCCAGTTCTCAATCCTACCCTGGAGTTCGCCATTCAAGTGCAGGCGCCCGATAGGCTTTATCGTTTTGTCGTTGAGATTCTCGAACGAGAAGACGACGTGCGTCCACTCATCACGCGAAAACGGTGCACGCTCCAGGTTCACGGCTGGTCGCTGTTCGGGAGTCATTTTCGCCCAATCGAGATTGTTAGGATTCCAAATCTGCATCAGCGGACGAATCGCGAAGCGAAAGTGGCGGGGCGAATCGTCTTTGGACCATTCTAGGAAGATGAAACCTTTCTTGGTGTCTTCGCCGACGATCTGCACGGGGTCGCAATATCCGGGTTCCAAGTCCTTGTCAGGGTCGAGCTTCAACCAAACCGAAACCGACGCGTTCCAATTTTTGTCGTTGTAACCCAGCATGCCATCGCCCTTGAACTGTGGACGAGTGGTTCCCTTTTTTGTGAAGTGCAAAGCGCCGCCATAGCGTCCGACGGACGGTGCAATTTTTACTTCGTCGTTCAGCGCAGCTGGCATAACGTTTTTCCCCTGTTTCATCATGCAACTCTTGTCACCCAGGGAGAAATCGGCATCCAGCCCATTGTCAAATGAAGCGTGGAAGGCAAGCCCAGCTGCAAGATCGCTCGGCGGTTTGGCATGCGTATTGCGATGTAGCGAGCCAAGCGAGAAAACGAGCAGCGTCAATGCACAGCGAGAAAGTAAATTTGTCATTTCGGTTTCCAAACGGTTCTTAACGAAAGGTGACTTTTAAAAAGGGTTCTTCAGGTATTTTAAGGGCAATAGTGTGAGTATCGTGTTTTAGATCGATCGACAGTCGATGGGCGGCAAAGCGATGATCGCTGCGACTCGAGTGTAGTAAAAAGCCGAGACTTCCGCAGGACAAGCCTGCGGGATTCTGTGAACGCAGCAACTTGAGTGGTGACAATATTTGCATCGCGTTTCCTCGCTTGCCAATTGATCGATGCGTGGCGTTATTTGTTCCGGCACAGTATTGAATGCGGATCCTCGCAACTCGATTGCCTGCACACGAACCATGGCTTTCGGGCTACAATATCCTATTATGCACGCTCAAATAGTTCGCTGCACAATCGCGTCGATGGTCATGGTTATCATGATAGCCTATTCGTCAGCCCAGAATTTTACTCGTCAACCTCGGGGTCGAATGATTCCCGAGGGCGAAACGTGGCCGACTCGCTCGGCAACTCGGCATCAATACTCACTCGAAAGTGTACAATCTCGTGATTCGGACGAGTCGCAGAGCG
>JANPLJ010000759.1:0-12413 GCA_031426475.1 Pirellulaceae bacterium
TTGGCACTGGTCGGCTTTCTCGGTCACATCGTTGCCGCCTTTTTGATTCCCAAGCTCCGAGCTACGATTGAAAGCTGTCAGTTGGCCGTTGGTAAAACAGAGGGACTATTGCGACACACTGTTCGATAACAGAGTCGCACTGGCATAGCCAGTGGCACCCGAGCGATTACAATCTATCGATTGCGTTTCAAAATAAATTTCGGTGTTCGATCATGAACGAACCAACGTCGGACGAATCGGATGAAGACTGGAATAGCTTCGTTCGTGGCCTTGCTGAGGGCAGTCCACGGGCCTTTGACGAATTCTGGCGTCGCTATGGCCAACGACTAGACCAAGTAGCGAGAAAACACTTTCCGGCAGGACTCCAGCGCCGGATGGCGCCGGAAGATATCGTACAGTCAACCTGCCGCAGTTTCTTTTCTCGCATTACCGACGGGCGACTTACGGTTTCCGATGGCGATAGTTTGTGGGGGCTTCTCTGCGCCATCACCTTGAATAAAACGAGGATGAAGCAGCGTTTTCATTTGGCCAAGTGCCGAACGATGAACCGCGAAACCAATCTTCCGCAATCAGACTCGGAGAATTCTCCTTCTGCCTTTGACCATGTTTCGAACGATGAAAGTCCCGATGAAGCCACGATCTTTGCAGAACAACTTCAGCAAGTGATGGAGCTTTTGGAACCACTGGAACGCGAAATCCTGCAATTGAAACTCGACAACTACACGCATGAGGAAATCGCTGAGAAGGTTCATCGTTCGGATCGAACAATTCGTCGTATCGTCCAGCGTATCCAAGAAAAACTGACCGATAAATTGCCACAACCTGGGATTTCGTGAGCCGTACGCGATAGGGCATTGTTTCGCCACGTTTTAGGGAAGGTGCCAGGTACACGCAATAAAGGACGGTTCACGCTTCATCAAAGAAAATCAAACTCCTCTCGCAGATCGCCCCGTTTTTTGATTGCGGCCTGACTGGGAAGTTGGGACAATCTCCTTTTGACGAAAACTTCAAAATCTGCCGAATTCTTTCGATTCAATGTCCGCTCGGGCGAATTACTGGCAATTTCAAGAGCAGATGACCGACTTCGAAACGCAAAATCTGAGGAAAAAACGATGACACCCGCTCCTCAACGCCGATCCCCACAAATCAATCCGATGAATAAACTTGGCACGCTCACCCCTCCGGTAGAAGCCGATGGTTCGTCAGCGACCGACCTCGCTCAACAATATGGGCAATCCATCTTGGTCACGCACAATACTCCAGTCGAACCGTCGAACGCTGACGTCCCGACTCCTGTCACAACGCGACGTCGTCGCAAGACTCCTCATCGATCGCCGGAAAATCGTAGCGAATCGGTCTTTCAGCCCGGTGATCGACTGGTCAATCGCTATGAAGTGTTGCAAAAGATTGGCGAAGGCGGCATGAGCTTGGTCTACGAAGCCTTCGACGAAGTTCGCAATGAACACGTAGCGCTTAAGATTCTACTTCCGCATCTGGCGAACAAACCTCAGATACAACGGCGATTCCTCCAGGAAGGTCGCCTTTCGAGCAGTTTTTCGCATGCCAATATTGCTCGAGTATATGACCTCCATCAAACCGATAGCGTTGTAATGCTGAGTATGGAATTGCTCCGTGGATCGACCTTGCGATATGACATGGAGCGACATTCGAACGACGGCCGCCGCTACCTCCCAAGCGACGTCCTCTCGATGATTCAACAGGTCAGTCAAGCCTTGGCAGTCGTTCACGCTTCCAATGTTATCCATCGCGATCTTAAGCCAGAAAATCTTTGGCTCGGTTTGGATAAATCTGTCAAAGTCATGGATTTCGGAATCGCACGCGACTCCATGCGGATCGCTTACACCATCGGCCCACGCGGTTCGGGGACACCCTTTTATAGCGCTCCAGAACAATTGATGGCTAGCCCAAGCCTGGATCATCGAGCTGACCAATACTCGTTGGCCATCATCGCCTATGAAATGCTGACCGGTGAAATCCCGCATGGAGCCATTGTTGCCCCACACATATCGAATTCCAAAATCCCACGCAAGCTTTCACTCGCGATCATTCGTGCTATGAGTGGCGATCCAGCAAAACGCTTCCCAAATGTTCAAGCATTCGCTGACGCAGCCCGATTCAAGGCTGGATCGCCTTCATGGAAGCGAGCGGGAATTCTGCTCGGTGGAATGTCTCTGGTTTCGGCAAGCGCATTCGGTGTGCAATACGGCCTGCTGCCACTGCTCGAAACCAAGTCGGTGCCGGTCGTCACGGAAAGACCACTGCCCGCAATCGTCGACGCAAATCTTGATGCACCTCAGATGCAATCAGCAGCTACCGTAGCGATGAAGGACCAGGAAGCACCTCCATCACAATTGGAAACAGTAGTTATCGTTGAAGAGACAGAACTTGCTGCATTCGTTCCCGACGTCGAGGCAACGGCCACTGTTGAACAGAAGCCATCCGTCGAAACAACCATCATAGAAGAAGTCAAAACCGAAGTCGCTGTCGCCGTCGAAGAAGCTAGCGTCGACGACGTATCACCATTCGTCGAGTTAGTACCAACCGTCGCAGTAACGGCGGTCGAGACAACAGCCGATGACGTTGCAACCGTCGAAGCAACTGTCGTCGAAGTAGTAACCGTCGAAGAAGCTTCACCAATCGCTCAATCATCACCATCTGCCGAAGTTACACCGATTGCCAAGTCGCCAACTGTCGTCGAAACATCATCCGTGGTCGAGGCTCCGTCCGTGATCGAGGCTTCAACTGTTGCTGAAGCTGCACCTGTCATCGAGGCCACAAATGTCGCAGAGTCTACGCCAGTCGCTGAGCCTACACCTGTTGCTGAGCCGATGCCTGTCGTCGAAGCATCGTCAGTTGCCGTAACGACTCCAGCCATTGCTGCAAAACCTGATCTCGTACCCGTTGCGCCGACGAATCCGTCCGTTCCCGCCGCAGCACTGACTCCGCCAATTTCAATGAACTTACCCGCCACATCGGCACCTGTCGTCGCACTGCCACCATCGTCTCAAGCGATCAGCAATTCAAATGCTGCGACAGCGAACTCGGTACCCACTCAATCGGTGCCCGGACTTTCGAGCCATCAGAAGTTCCCGATTCCACAAAGCATTCCTAGCCCAACGAATTCTCCGATCATTTATCAGCAACCAGGAGTGCATCAGCAACCAGGAACATACCAACAACCGGGGACTTATCAACAACCGGGGACTTATCAACAACCAGGGACTTATCATCAGTCAGGTCAGCAGCCGGGGGTAATGGGACATAATGGTCAGTGGACTCCTGGGAGCAATGTCTATAATCAACCGGGCCAAGCCCATCATCAAAACGCGCCCGCCAACCACTATCCTTCTCGATTACCGATTATCGTGAACGGTTCTCACCAGCAACAACCCTCGATACCTGGGGGACGAGTGGGTGAAGTGATCAAGCAAACGTTGCATAACGAAATCCAAAGCCACGTTCCACGGGTGTTACGGAACGGTCGATAGCGGTGTCTTTCGTCCGCGAAAGGAAGTGTCGGCTTTTGCTCCGCAAAACCTTCCTTTCGCAGAGCGAAAGGCGACAATCTAGGCGTTCCGAGACAAAGCCGAATGCTTTGTCAAACTTTGACGGTAATGCACAATTTCTGGCTGCCATCTTGGGATAGTGACCCCGATAGGGGCTTGCATGGTCCAGTTGTAGCGATCACTCCTCCGATACCATTCTTGGCGAATAGTCTGAATAGTCTTGCCGCGCCTACATTGGCGTATTAGACAGCATTCACCCTGAATGGATAGTGCGATGAAACAGCGACAAAAAGCTCGGCGAACATGGATTTCGTACTCCTTGATTGCATTGATGACCGGAACTGGCTGCCGTGGGCCGGTGAACCGTTTTGAGGCTTGGCGTGACTCGAAAGATATCGCCTACTATCAGAACTTCGCGCATCAGATCGAGTATCCCGATGTCGCATCGTGTCAATCGCCCGACGCGACGGGGATACCTTTACCGCATTCCATCACGAATCCGAGCGAGCTTCCGGCATGGGATCTGACTTTGCAAGAGGCAGTTTCCACCTCTCTTCGAAGCAGCGATGTACTCAGATCCATCGGTGGGTCTGTCGTTACGTCGCAGTTGGGGACAACGACGACACTCGACCCTGGCCTTGTGGAATCGAATCCCCTTAACGGCGTCGAAGCAGCCTTGTCGGCTTTCGATGCACAGGTTTCGACACGTTTGTTTTGGCAGAAGAACAACCGCCCCGTCAATCGTTCGAACGCCCCTCCATTTAACGCGTTCTTCGCGCCGGCACTCGAGCAAACCACCGGCAACTATATCAATTCGCTCACGAAAACTACTGCAACGGGCACACAGTTCAGTTTGAACAGCAATGTAGTCTATGATCGGAACAACAACTTCGGTCAAACCTTCAACAGCAGTTTTGTTGGCTTTCTCGAAGCTGGAGTACGTCAGCCTTTGATGCAAGGTTATGGAACGACGTTCAATCGAATCGCGGGTCCGAACAGTCCGGTCGGGCAATACAACGGGGTTTTGATCGCCCGGATCAACATGGACGTTTCACTAGCCGATTTCGAACGCGGCATTGTCACGTTGGTAAACGATGTTGAAACTGCGTATTGGGAGCTCTATTTCGCATATCGCGCTCTGGATGCCCAGGTGAGTGGTCGTGAAAACTCGTTGAAGACTTGGCAACGAATCAATGAACTTCAAAAAGTCGGCGCACGAGGCGGCGAAGCCGACGCCGAAGCCCAAGCTCGATCGCAATATTATCTCTTCGACTCGCAAGTCAACGACGCCTTGGCAGGCCCCAATGGATTGTTCGCCGCCGAACAGCGTCTGAGGTATTTGATGGGGATCGCCGCTAGCGATGGTCGATTGATCAAACCAGCGGATCAACCGCTGCAAGCAGAAATCCAAGTCGATTGGTATCGCGCGGTCGCCGATGCCACGACCCAGCGCGTTGAAATCCGCCGCCAAAAGTGGACTATCAAGCGCCGCGAGCTGGAACTATTGGCGTCACGACTCAACCGACGTGCTCGGATGGATGTGGTTTCGCTGTATCGATGGCGTGGACTGGGCGATCATCTGATCGATGCTCGAGATCCCAATAATCAATTTTCGAGTTTAGCTCAAAGCATTACTGAAGGTAACTTTCAAGAATGGCAAACAGGTCTCGAATGGAACTACAACGTTGGTTTGCGCCAGGCTTCAGCCGCACAGCGGAACGCCCAGTTAAGCTTGGTGCGAGAAAACACTATTCTTAAGGAGTTAGAACTACGCATCTCGCACGATCTTAGCAACGCGCAACGTCAGATCGCCAGAAGCTATGCCCAGGTACAGACTAACTACAACCGTGTCGAGGCGGACCGCCAGCAAGTGGAGGTTCTGCGAAACCGATATGAACGAGGCTTGATCAACATCAATTTCTTGTTGCTCGCTCAACAATCGTTAGCCGCCAGTACAAGCAGCTACTATCGCTCGCTCACCGATTACATGCTTGCGCTGCGAGATTTCCATCGCGAGAAGGGTTCGTTGCTCAACTACAACCAAGTCCAGTTGGCAGAAGCCGGTTACAACGCCGGAGCCTACTCAAGCGCCTATCAACGAGGCCGTGACTACACGCCTCACGCCCCCGGCACAGCCATCTCAGTCGAACCGTGTCCGATTAGCAAGGGACCGTTCGACGCTTCCAAGGTCGGTCAAGAAACGATGATGCCCGTCGAGACATCCGTTGTTGCTCCCGAGGTCATCGTCGAATAAATTTCGCCTCACGGTTGATAGGCATATGGATTGATGACTATGCGAACGTCCTCTCCGAGTGAAAGCATTCATGCGGCTCCAAAGCTCTTAGATTTGGATGCCGCAGCGATCGCACAAACCAAGGTCCATATCGGAAATTTGGTCTCGGAGATAGCCGAGTTCGCCAAAACGTGCGAGTCGCCATCGCATTTCTACCCTGCAATGCTCTCACGTCTCGTCACCGCGATGGCGGGTATTGGGGCTGGCGTTTGGCAAAGATCCGAAGATGGCAATTGGCTGCTTGTTCATTCGATCAACTTGCCAGAATCACTGATATTGGATCTCGACGATACTGAATATTCGTCCGAGCGAACCGCATCGGAGACGTCGCTCGATCGCTTAGAAAAGCTTGTCGAAAACGAACTCGAATCGAAATCGAGTGAAAAGCGACTCCGCATCGAAGCAGGTCATGGTGACGTGGACGTTTCACCAAGAGACATCGCGGCGTTCTCAAGAAAGCCGTCACTCGAGCACCTCGCGCTATTGGAATGTGTAGCACGAGAGATGCAACCCATTTTGGTCCCTCCAGGCGATATCGCGACCAACGGCGAACGGCCGACTAATCCGATTCAACAATGCTTAATTTACTCGCCCATTCCAATCGAAACCGGGAGGGAGCGTCTCTGGCTGCTTGTTGTACAGCCTCCAAGTGGCGGAATTGCGACACAGCGAGGTTATTTGAGATTTGTGGCTCAGATTGCCGACCTCACCGCAGACTTTCTTAAGACGTTTCGACTACGACAGTTCGAGAACGAAGGGCGTTTGTATGCTGCCACTCAACAACTACTGGCGGATGCAGCCAAGTCAAGCGATAGAACGTCGAAGTTGACAAACATGCTTCAACAGCTTCGAGAGCTTTCTGGCGCTGACCAAATACTTATCATCCAGCGGACATCGTCATCGCAACGATGGCAAATCGCGATGGCATCTGGACTACGCGACCTTGATCAACGAAGCGAGGGGAGCCAATGCGTCGCCGAATTTTGCAGTTGGATAGTTCCGCAGTGTTCATCGGCTCAACCTTGGATAACTTACGCTGCGGATCGACGAACGAATGAATCGATCGATACAGATTCGTCGTCCAGCGCTTCGTTGGCTCGAGATCGATTCATGACGATGTTTTCAGCTGCCGCGGTCACATGGTTACCCATCTTTGGAGGAACACTCGAAAAACCGTTGGGAGTTGGATGCATCGTTTACTGGTCCTGGCCGGCAAAAAGCACCGAGCAGGCTTCGATAGAACCACTCGCCGCCCGAGTGCAGACGTTAGCGAGACTGGGCATCAACGTGATTCGGCCGCCTTTGCTGATGCGTGCCATCGAACGATCCGAGTCGCGAACTGGTAGTCTCAAGAGCTTTATTCAGCAATGTCTCACTTCGCGCTGGGCACGGATTACAGTCGCCGCCACAATCGTCGCCGGAATCGCAATGATTCCCGTTCCATTCCGAATTGTGGCACCCGCCAGTTTGCAACCGCAGTTGCAGAACCGACACTATGCACCGTTGGATGCGCGTGTCGTCAAAGTTCATGTGGACTATGGCGATAGTGTTGCTGCCGGACAACTACTTTTGGAACTTGAGGATCGCAATCTGAGCAACCTCCTTGATGATGCGACTTCGCAACACTTGAAATCCAAGGAACGCCAGCGCGATATCGAAGCGAGACTATTGCGAAGCGACCGCCTTCCAAACGATGTCCGCCACGAGTTAGAGGGAGAACTCGAATTGCTGCGAGCGCTGTCTGGAAACGAGCTGCAACGCATCGCTTCACTGCAAAAACAAATGGATCTCCTCACGATTCGGGCTGCCGAAGATGGAGTAGTTGCAACTTGGAACGCTCGACAATTGCTACAAGATCGTCCGGTTCGTGTCGGCCAGTTGTTGCTGCTCGTCCAACAACCGAGTGGACCGTGGACGATCGATGCTCGCTTACCGCAAAAGGACGTCGGTAAATTTCTCAAAGCGGTCCAACAAGGAATGCCGATTGCGCACGCCAGGCTTTCCAGTCATCCAAATCTTCCCATTTCGGCGGTCTACCAGCCAAACGACTTACCAGCCATGCTTTCAGCGTCTCAAAACGAAACACAGCCGTCGCTTTGTATTCGCTTCGCCGTGCCGGTATCGGAACTTCCACAACGCAACGCCGGAAGTTCAGCACAAATTTCGATCGATATAGGGCAGGGACCATTTGCTTGGTCCATTTTTGGTGATGCTGTCTTGTCTCTTTGGGCAAAGGTACAACTATGGATATAGAATCTTGCAACGTTCCTCCACAAGAGACGAGAACTAAACATGCAAGGGCGATGCTTGCAAGCGATTCAGCAAGAATTCTCGTCATTGCATCGATATTGCTTTTCACTCTGAGCATTTCATCAGTTCACGGGCAATCGCTCGCTCGAA
This sequence comes from Pirellulaceae bacterium, assembly GCA_031426475.1. Classification (GTDB taxonomy): domain Bacteria; phylum Planctomycetota; class Planctomycetia; order Pirellulales; family Pirellulaceae; genus JAIYDQ01. Next base: position 8,221 of record JANPLJ010000759.1, read on the forward strand.
GCGACACTGGTTGGCTGGAGTATGAAAACTGTCCTGTTTTTGTCATCGACAGTCTCGAAATCCCGGCCCAAGAAAATGGGATGATCGCTAAGCTTGATTTACAGGTCAATCAAGATGTGGAAGCCAATCAACTTTTGGGAAACCTGGACCAATCCGCAGCCTTGCTTGAAGAATCGTTGACTTCAAAGCAGGCACAAGTTGCGATCGCTGCCGCAATGGATGATAGCGACCTGAAGTTTGCTCAGCTACTCGTCGAAGAAGCCTCGATCGCTCTAAGTTCTTATGAACAAATCAATTCGCGTGGATCGGCGACCGATGCCGAGATGCGTTCGAAGCGACTTTCGGTTACGCAAGCGGAACTCAAGGTCCAGCACGCGCGTCAGACGACCGATCAGCTCAAACTGAAAGCGAGACTCGCTCAAGCATCGGTTGTCGCCGCCTCCGAGCGACTGAACCGATTGAAGCTTGTCGCTCCTTTCTCTGGAACGATCAACGAAGTGTTCCACCATCAGGGAGAATGGGTACAAATGGGACAACCGATTGTTCGCCTGATCCGATTAGACGAACTGCGAGTCGATGTATATGTTCCGATTCAGAGTATCGAAGTTGCCAGCTTGGTGAACGCGTCCGTCGTGATCACGGCTCGACGCGCTGGCATGGAATCGAAACAGTTTTCTGGACGCGTTACACACTACGATCCCGCCGTCAGTTCGACGGGTGATGTTCGGATTCATGCAAGCATCCAAAATCAACGTGTCAATGGTCATTGGTTGTTGCTTCCCGGAATGACCGCTAACATGAAAATTCAGCCCCCCAAGGGTCCTCACTCCGCGTCTTTGCTGCGACGCAACAACGAGCAACGGTGATGGCATCTGATCCCCCCCTCCTCTATCGTCTTCGACCGGAAATTGAATGGACACCCATTCAAGGCCGACGTCGTCAATGGTGGGTAGCAAAAGATCCCTTGCGTTCCAGTATCTTTCGGTGCAGCGACGAGGTTCGTCGCTTACTTCAATGGCTCGATGGCCAACGGAGCATCCAAGATCTATTTGGTTTGCTGAGTCAGAACGCATCGAAACAACGCATATCGCTGCAGTCCATTCACAACACAATCCGTTCCGCGATCCAAAAGCAAATGCTCATACCGAGCATCCGGGGAGACGGCACTCGGTCTACATTTCAGGAAGTCCGTACGATTCAGCCACCGGATTCGCTCGCATCTTGGGTACGATTCGTACAGCGATCGCCATGGTCGTTGGTCCAGGGAAAGCGACGTATCGGAAACGCGGAAGAGTTCTTGAAAAAGCTGGCAAATCATACGGATTGGCTTTTTAGTAGCATCGCCGTTCGCTTGTGGATGTCGTTTATCTTCCTCAGTGCATTGCTTGTATTCGCAAAGGCCGCAGCTCAAAACTTATTCGCGTTGCCAAACATCGCAACGACAGTTGCGAGCAATGCCGCTCATTGGCTGATCATTCTCTTGTTGACTCGTGTCGTACATGAATTGGGGCATGCGATCGTATGCGTTCGTATGGGAGCTCGCTGCCGCGAATTCGGTCTTTTCTTTATGCTCGGTATCGCTTGTCCTTATGTCGACGTCACGGACTCTTGGCGACTGTCGAACCCCAAAGCCAGAATGGCTATCGCGGCGGCCGGTGTTTATGTCGAATGGATCGTTGCGGCGATTGCTGGGCTGATTTGGTATTTCTCACAAGCATCCTGGCTCAACTCGGTCTCATGGCAAGTCATGGTGGTGTGCTCAACGACCACGCTGCTCATCAATGCGAATCCACTCATGCGATATGACGGGTACTTTTTACTGAGCGATTACCTAGAGACCGTCAACCTCCGCGAAGAAAGCGAAAATGCGTTCTCAAAGTTAGCACAACGATGTTGGCCTATCGAGCAAGCTAAGTCCTACAAGCGTCGGTTGTCATGGCAAGATTTCGGATTGCTCGTCTTTGCCTGCTCGTCCTGGTTCTATCGATGCACACTGACTGTGGCCCTTATTTGGTCGGTACATACGATTTGCACGCGATGGCAGCTTCCGATCCTTGGATGGACGTTCGGTGCGCTCATGGTTATTTCTTTCCTGATAATCCCTTTGGGTCAAAAAATGTTTCAAAGTTGGTCTGCAGCACGAAGCACCCCCAATGGCCCCTATCGGCTCATCACGATGTGGCTTGGATGTGTCGCACTCGTTGTAAACTTGGGATGGCTTCCCCTGCCAAATAGAATCGCTTGCAAAGGATCGGTACAACCAGAGAGTCAAACATTTGTCTACACTCAAGCATCGGGAAGAATTCCACTTGCTTCAACGCAAGACAGCTTCAAGCCATATCTGGGCAACGGAACACCATCATCTTCAGAATCATTGCTTGTTTCATTGGAAAATCCTTGGATTGAAGACCACGCTCGCCTTGCCATTCAACGTCAAAGACAAATCGAATGCAAAATTGCGGCCGCTCGTCTAGCAGCCTATCAGGAACCATCGATGATCGATCAGCTGCCTGCTCTTACGACATTGGCGTCGATTGCCGAAAAGCAAACGCAGAGTGCGATCAAGGACGTTCATGCATTGAACGTCGTGACTCCATCGCAAATGACATGGGTACCGATCGAGCTTCCGTCGCTTGAATCACTCGATGGTACGAATCGAAGAACTCAATGTCATACGGTACACGATCTAGACAGTCGAGGCCAATGGTTACCGGCTGGAACGCCAATCGGTTACGTCACCAATTCCAACCGAGTCTCCATCGCTGCAAGCATTCCTGTTTCGCAGCTTGACAACATCAGCGTTGGTATGTGCGCTCGAGTAAGATTCGATCAACTACCCAGTCAAGTATACGAAGCCAAAGTCGTCGAGATATCGGGATGGACCGCAGCACCAGACAATCTCGTCCGAAACCAACCGAATGGGAATACGGTCGATAGAGAAGCGTCCGATCTCGGTTCACTTGTTTCGGTTTCACTGCTCGTCGAGGACGCATCTCAAAAGACGCTGGCGATGGGTGGAACGGCCGATGTTGTTATGTGGTCGAAGCCGAAGTCTCTCTACTATCACATCGCGCATTTTGCGGGAGCTACGTTCGGTCCCAACGTGCCGCAAATAATCTCGCGATAATAATAAAAACGAAGGCACAGATAACCAGAACGGCTAACTCGTTCCGTAATTCAATCAAAGGCAGCTCGCGCCAAAAAACTTTGTTGTAGCCGTCTAGCGCCCATGCATTGAAGGTAAACTGGCCGATGCGTTGTATCTCGTCGCTCATCAAGTAACGAGGGACCATGCTTCCGCCCAAAGCGCTCATCGAGAGAATAAGGATGGTCGAGACCCAGCCTAACTGCGTTCTTGTACGGCAGAGGGCGGCCAGCATCAACGCAAAACTTGCCGCTGCGCTAGCGGTCACCACCGTCATCGCCGCAAATCCATCAAGGTGATCCACGAGATTTAAACCAAAGAAAACAGCCCCGAAGACGAACATCAACGTCGTCTGCAAAATACCCACCAAAACGAGATAGCACCATTTCCCCATCAAAAGATGATCCATCGTCATTCGACTACACAACAAACGCTCAAGCGTTGAGTTTTCGCGTTCATCGAGCAACGATCCACTAGCGGTGGTTGCGCTAAAGAGCAAAAACATAACGGCGATACCCGATGCGTACATCGCTATGACAGGATTCGTTTTTTTCTCACCCATCACATCGATAACGGCAATCATGGGTGGCTGTAAAGCAATTGGAGTATGGTCCATTGCAGCCGACGAAGCGACCGTTGATGATGCATGCACAACCGCTGGATTCCCAAGTTTCTGCAATGATGCCATTTCGACCTGAGCGGACATCGAGGATTTCTGGACGAGTGCTGTAATCACCTGACCAGCGACTTGATCGAATGAATCGCACATTATTTCGATACGTGTGTCTTTGTTTGCCGTGTCATTATTTGACTTGTGCTTTTCGACGGGCATTTCCTTTGCGGAGGGCGCAGTAAATACAATAGCAGCAGATACTAGCCCACGCCGAACCAACAATGCCGCAGCAGCACGATCGATGCGAGGCTGATTCTTCGTTCCGTCGATTGACTTCGACGGATTATGAAAGCGAAGCGACTGCGATTTTTCAAGAATCTCAATCGTTGCCTGAGAAGCGTGTGACTCTACTTCATCGCAAATCGCGATTTTAAG
>JANPLJ010000760.1:0-13262 GCA_031426475.1 Pirellulaceae bacterium
TGGGTTCGTGAAATGCCCTGACGCAGCCTTTGGCGATTCTCCTGTCGCAGAATGGCGAGAACCGTCCAGTTCTTTGGAGTTCTATGGCGCTGCACCGGATGGCTTGGGCCGTTCCGCTACAGAAGTCAGCGGCGTTGAGAGTGAAATCGTCGGAATTCCGACGCTCGCGGACGCAGTGCCACAGGGATTGGTTCCGGAGGGATTGGATCCTGCGAATTCGGTCTTGTTGGAGTCGGACGTTCCTGAAGAACCAGATGAGCCGATTGCCCATAATGATCCGCGGATCAAAGCGATCGATTCGGAAAGGTCCGAGCCTCCCGATTTCGACCTGCATTCTTTGATGCGAGCACCCTACACGATCTATCGTCAAGACGATGATTCCGTCGCATACCTGCCTGGCGACGGTGATCAATTCGGATGGTTGAGTTTCGCTTCGTCAAACTATTTGAAGAACAATGAAAAATATGGTCCCACTGCAAACATCAATATCCATCTATTGTCGGGCCCGAACTCGGTTCCGTTGCCCCCGCGTCTTTATGATTTTGAGCTAGGTTTTCAATCGCGCAGATCGTTCTCGGACCTGTTTAGCTATGATTGCTCGGCAATGGTCGGGGTCTATAGCGACTTCGAAGATAGTGCTCGCGACGGCGTACGTTTCCCATCGCATGCCGTCGGCATGTTCCATCCCGGACCGCGGGCTGATTGGGTTTTCGGTGTCGACTATCTCGGACGTGATGACATCAAAATCCTACCCGTGTTTGGCTTGTGTTGGCACGATCCAGCACGTCCTTCCCTACGTTATGAAATGATTTTTCCTCGGCCGCGTGTCGATCTTACACTTTCCAAGAAAGCTCGTTTATATGGCGCAGGGCTGCTGGGCGGCGGGACTTGGGATATCGAGTTTCCCAATAACGGCAACGATGTGATGACCTATCGTGACTATCGGATTGTTATGGGCATCGAGCAAGCCGATTCGAAAGGGCATCTATCGGCCTGGGAAATGGGCTGGGTATTTGGTCGAACGCTCGAGTTTCGGTCTCGAACGAACGAACGCGATTTTGATGACGCATTTGTACTTCGGTTTGTGACGCAGCATTGAAAGTCGTGGTCCCGCGGCTCCGTCCGCGGGCCGGTTCTTGTCAGCGGGCGGAGCCGCTGACCCACGATTCGCGCGGGCGGAGCCGCTGACCCACGATTTGCGAATAGTCAGAGGTCAACCGGTATTCTTTAAGCCAGCGGCGATTCCGTTGATGCTTTCGAGTACCGCGGTCAACATCTCTTCGCGCGGTTCGACCCCTGATCTCAAACGGCGAAGCAATACTAGCTGAATGAAACTTAGCGGATCGACGTACGGATTTCGTCGCTGAATCGAATGCAACAATACGGGTGAACGGGCGAGCAATTCAGATTGGCCAGTAATCTGAAGGATCACATCGACGGTTCGTTTGTGTTCCGAGTCGATTCGTTCAAAGATGGTCGTTCTCGTTGTCTCGTCTTGAACGAGATCGGCATACAGTCTCGCGATCACCATGTCGGCTTTCGCAAGAATCATCTGCGCGTTATCGATAAGCGTTCTCCAAAATGACCACCGAGAATACATTGTTTCAAGCACCGCACGGTCCTCTGGGTTTTCATCAAGATGTTCCATGATGGCGCTTCCCAATCCGTACCAACCAGGCAACGTATGCCGACTTTGCATCCAGCTAAAAACCCAGGGAATAGCTCGAAGCTGGTCGATATCTTGCACGGAATTGCGACGAGCTGGACGCGATGCAATTTTGAGGCTGCCGATCTCGTTCAGTGGCGTTGCCTGCTCAAAGTAACTCAGAAAGTCGGCGGTTTCATAAACCAATTTTCGGTAGTGTCGACAAGCCTTTTCGGCAAGTCGTTCGGCCAGTCGTTCCCAAACAGGATCAGGTTGATCAGCGTCGACAGCGAAACTACTTCGAAGCACGGCATTGATCAACTGGCCAAGATGACGTTCCGCAATCGACTTGTGCCCGTAGCGATCTGCGATAACTTCGCCCTGTTCCGTAATGCGCAATCGTCCGCCAGCGGTACCGGGTGGCTGCGCGAGAATCGCACGATTGGCAGGCCCGCCACCGCGTCCAACAGCTCCGCCGCGACCGTGGAAAATCTGCACCGCCACTCCCGTTCGACGTTGTGTTTCCCCGAGGGCGCGTTGAGCTCGATAGAGAGCCCAAGCGGACTGAAGGAAACCACTCTCTTTATTGCTGTCGGAATACCCAATCATCACCTCTTGAATATTACCGCGAAGCTCAACATGCTGGCGATAGATCGGCAAACTCAACAGACGATTGATAATCGTCGACGCCGAATTCAGTGGCTCTAAGGCTTCGAATAGAGGTGCAATGTTCAAACGGCTGATCTTCCTATCGGGATCGAACAAGCCCGCTTCGCGAGCAAGCAAGAGGACTTCCAGCACGTGTGCGGGGTCCGTCACGCCACTGATGATGTAGGTTTCGATTGCTTCGGGCGCTTGCTGCTCCAAGAGCGCGGATATGGTACGAAACGTTTGAACAACCTCGTTCGTTTCGGGTGAAAACGATAAGTGCGTCGGAATTAGCGGCCGACGCTGCAATAACTCGCGCGACACGCATTCGAAGCGTTCGTTGGGAGAAAGCTTCGAATAGTTCGGCTGAATTCCGCACCAAGCAAAAATTTCATCGATCGCCGACGTGTGACGTCCGCTGTGCTGTCGAATGTCGAGCGTCAGCATGTGAATCCCGAAGACTTGAACCAGTCGAATCAATTCGCGTACGGTTCCCTGTGCCGCATAGACTGCGCCGGCATTCTGTAGATCTGTCGCAATCTCCTCCAAGTCATCCTGTAACTGTTGTCGATGCGTGTATACTCCGTTGGGCAATTCCTGCGAAGCTTTACTCCAACTCGGGTGAAACGATTTAAAATGATCCAGTGTTCGCCGAAGTTTCGAGGATATGAAGCGACACTTGACGCGATAGGGCTCATCATCGCGAGAATTGCGAGCGCGACGAGCAGGCATTTCACCCGTCGAAGAATGCGTTCCGAGCAGTTCCGCATCACTTTGTAACTTCGCTTTGAATTCCGTACCGAGCCGAACAAATTGCTCAGAATGGCTGAGTTGCTTTCCAAGCTTGTTTACGAGCTTCAGATAGTGTTTGAGAAGAACTTCTTGTTGGATTCGAATCGTCTCAGCGGTGACATCATGAGTGACAAAAGGATTGCCATCGCGATCGCCACCGATCCACGATCCGAACTTCAGCAGCGGAGGAGCCCGATAGTTCTTGGATGCGGAACCTCCATCAAACTCGCTACCACCTGTATGCAGTTCAGGATACACCGACATCAGTGCATCCTCTAGCTGTCGGTAGACACGCGGAATGACTTCAAAGAGACTGTCTTCGACCAATTCGAGTCCTTGTCTGACTTCATCGATCACGATAGGACGATCGACCCGTATTGAGCTGGTCATCCAAAGCGTTTCCAGTTGCTCGGCAATCGTTGTGATCGATTCGCCTCGCTCGCTAGGTAAAAGAACCGAATACTCGAGTCGATCCAATTCTCCCGATATAGCATTAAGCTTTTCCAGTACCGTGCGACGCCGAGCTTCACTAGGATGCGCCGTGAAAACACAGCCAATCAAAGCGCGATCAAGCAACTCGCCAACCTGCTCAGCAGTGCAGCCTTTTTCCTTGAGTCGGACAAGAGCCGCCTCAGGACTCTCCTCCAGCGGACGCGGAGCCGTACGTAGCGTTCGCAAGCGATTGGCTCGAACACGGGCTTGTTGTTCGGCTAGATTCACCAGATCAAAATAGATACTGAAAGCCCGAATGAGTGTGCGAAGCTCGGGCAAGTCAAGCTGTTCCAAACGATCGCGGAGGGCCGTAGCAGCATCGACCGATGGCTCGGACCGAAGACTCTTCGCTGCCGTTCTCACTTCTTCGACGAGATCGAAAGCTTGCTTGCCGGCTAAGCGCTGAATCATATCACCTAGCAAGTCGCCCAATAAATGAATGTCTTCGCTCAGTACACTTTGCACTTGCTGATCAATGTCGGTCATATGCTCTTAGTTCAGATAGCAGATTCGTTTGTTGATATCGACGTTGACCGAGTGAAAAGGCTGGGTCAGATTGCCCGCGGCAAACAGAGTTCGCCGAACATCTTCCATGTCATCCTGGCCAATCGCGTTCGTAAATATTGGAAGTAGATAGCTAATACCGGTTTGTGACACCCCTAAATTCTCGCTGTCATAAAAGCTCGGGTGCATTTGCCTTGGATGAATCAACCCCCATCGATCTCGGAAGTCGTGGGCTTCACAACCAGCCACATTAAATCCATTTTCACGATTCCACATCAAAACTGAAACACCGTTAATTCGACCCTCTAGCAGCATTTCGATGGCTTGCCCGCCTAGTTGTGCAGCGTAGAATCGGTCGAACAAGATTGGTCTGCCACCTCGCTGCGTATGACCGACTTTACGCGTAAAAATTGCCGACTTGGCGGATTCATTGCGGCGTTTTGCGGTGAAGTAAGTATCTCCGACTCTTTGAATAAGAATCTGCCGCAGAGCTTCTGCAGCTCCGCTGAGAATCTTGTTACCCGCTGGATCTGTCGAAGCTGCTTCGTTCCCCAGTTCTTGGCCGTTTTCATCGACGACCCCTTCCGCACATACAATCACGACGTTCTTCTGAAGTTCATAAATTTCAAGTACCCGTTCCACTAAGCGATCGATGTTAAGCGGCGACTCCGGAACGAGAACAATATCAGGCTGGCCATAGGCTGTCCCGAGCGCAAGATACCCCGAGTGTCTGCCCATGACTTCGATGATCGCGATCCGACGATGACTTTCGGCGGTTGTTCGAATGCGTTGCACGCCGGATGCTGAAACGAATACCGACGTAGCAAAGCCGGGCGTGACATAGTTCACCATCTGCTCGCAATCGAACCGCACCCGCGATTGTCCGCGGCGATACTGATAACCCGGTGGCGAATCGGAAGGATAGCGAACCCACTCGTCTGGCTCATGTCGGTAGTTGAGTCCCAAGTCGTTGTCGATGGTCTTCGGTGCCAATACGGTCGGCAAATAGTTTGAAATGGCTTGCATCCCGTTTAGCGTCCCATCTCCGCCGATGCAGATCAACCCATCTATCTGCAGTCGACGCAAACGATCGACAACCTGTTCGATCGTCGCCGTGTCTTGATGGTCGACAAAATCGCGTGACGCGCCGATGATCGTCCCTCCGCGACAGCCATCGAGTTCTGGAATCGTACAAAAGAGTGGATTCAATCGAATGTGCGGCACCCGCGGGTTCAGAAGTCCACTGAATCCTTTAATAAAGCCGACTACCTCCACCTTACGTAGATTCGCTTGGACGACCGCCCCTTGTATCGTAGCGTTCAGAGCCGGCGTATCGCCGCCCGCCGTGAGTATCCCGATCCGCTTCAAAGTACTTGGCTCCTAACTCGACAACTTTGGTTCAAAGTGCGGCCATTCGAAGCAACTAGACCAAGCAACGACGATGAATACCATCGAAAGTCGCGCGTAGTCGCGTCGAAACATCTGGAAGATATGAGGTTGATTGCCGTCATCGAATCCTAGAACCGCCAATAGCTGCGCAACAACGTCTGCGCAGCGAGCATCACGACAGCAACCTTCGTACCAAAACACTAAGGACACTCTCATTTGTAGGGAATCAAGTTGCACGACCGACAGACAAGTCAGAGGAAAGACATGTTATTCATTGCAAAAGATGTTGACAACGTTTGTTTACAGGAAGTTGAGAAAGATATTAGCTGCGATTTCGTTTAGTCTATTTCGAACCGTAATATCGTCTTCGATCGCTCGATTGTTTCGCAAAGCATGCGGAAGAAGCGAGCATCGATTCGCGGTGATGCATTTCTTAGAATCGCTTCTGCAATCGTAGCCGAAGTCGTCAGAAGTTGGATGAATCGCATTGGACATAGTCTTTCGAGTTTCATCCAAATTCTTACGAATTCGGCTACCTGATGGCGGATTTGGACAAATCATTAGAATCGTTGGGACTCAGCAGCTATCGAAGCACAGCTATATCCTGTGAAGCCCATACCTCAATGACTTTCGTAGCGGAACTTACCGACTTCGGCTACGATCGCCCATCTGGTTAGAAGCCTATGCCACTGAAATTGCCCGCAATCCAGGTAGATTAGGAATCGCCTGTAGATCAGAATACGGTCTTCGTAATCGGTGCTGCATCGTCGCCTTCGTCCGACCGGCCTGTTTTACGGATAGACAAAGGTGAATTTGTAGGCGAGATGGACAATCTACTGAGAGGACTGCAGACGTGCTGATGAGAACTTCGACTACTTTCGTTTATACGATTGCTTTCCTGGGGGTCGCGATCCTTACAGCATCCTCACGGGCCGAGAACTGGCCGCAATGGCGAGGCGTTCGAGCGGACGGCGTTTCCAGCGAGAAGAACATTGCGACGCGATGGAGCAAAGATCAATCGATTCGTTGGCGTTCTCCGTTACCGGGCCAAGGCGGAGCGACTCCGATTGTTTGGAATGACAAGATTTTTCTCACTTCGGCCGACGGCAACGACCTTGTCACAATGTGCTTTGCGACCGACTCAGGCAAGTTGATTTGGAAGAAAAAGATTGCCAGCGGAAATCAAGATGCGCGAGCTGGCGAAGGAAACTCGGCTTCGCCATCGCCAACCACCGACGGTAAGCATGTGTGGGTCTACTTTTCGACCGGAATCCTAGCATGTCTTGATTTCGATGGAAACCAAGTCTGGAAGTTTGATGTTGCAGAGCGTTTTGGAAAGTTCGATATCCAATTCGGTCTCACATCGACGCCAGTCATGGATGAAGACTCGCTGTATCTTCAATTGATTCACGGGGCGATGATTCGAAACAATCCGAATCGCACGGGGAAGATTGTCAAACTTGACAAGTTAACTGGAAAAACGAAATGGGAGTTTGACCGAGTCACGCAAGCCGAGTTCGAATGCAAACACTCTTATGCTTCGCCATTTATCTATGACGACGGCAAGCAGCGATTCTTGGTAGCGCATGGTGCTGATTGCACTACCGGTCATTCGTTGGATGACGGCCACGAGCTTTGGCGGTTGAGCGATCTCAACGGTCCAACCAAGCTGAATCAGAAAAATAATGATCCGACTTTCCGATTTGTTGCGTCGCCACTCGTTGTGCCTGGTTCGATCATTGTCCCGACTGCGAAACAAGGTCCCACGGTCGCGATCAAGATCGACTCGAGTCTCCATGGCCCAGTCGCCAACAACGATTCGGCAATTCGCTGGGTTTCACCGATTACGCCCGATGTTTCTATCCCATTGATCGTCGACGGTTTGGTGTATCTGCTTCACAAAGACGGCAAGCTGCAGTGTATTGAGCTGGCGACGGGTAAGGAACTTTACATGGAACGCACTCATACTTCTCAGCATCGGTCCAGTCCTGTCTACGCCGACGGGCATATCTACCTTTGCTCGCGAGACGGTATCACGAGTGTCGTCAAGGCCGGAAGAGAATTTGAGCTTGTTTCGCAGAACGACCTCGGCGAATCGATCACCGCGTCGCCCGTCGTTTCGAATGGCGTGCTCTACTTGAGAACGTACGAGGCGCTCTACGCAATTCGGTAACGCAATTCTGTAACGCAATTCGGTAAACTCCGTTTGTCACCTCGTGGTGGGTCAGCGGCTCCGTCCGCTAACAAATACGTTGCCCGCGGGTGGAACCGCGGGGCCACCAGGGCTAAAACCACAACGACTCAATACAAGGCAGAGACTGACACGTTCATCGCTTTGCGATCTCGTCGCAGCGTTTTAAGACACGAAGCATGTTTTCGTAGAGTACTTTGTGGATGTCTTGTTCCGAGTAGCCGCGTTGCAAGAGCAGCTCGGTGATCACGGGATACTTCGAGACATCTTCAAGCCCAACCGGGAGCGAACTGACTCCGTCGAAATCGCTTCCGATTCCGACGTGATCGATACCGGCGACTTTTATGATATGGTCGATATGATCGACGACGGTCGAAGCATCACCTCGATAGATAGGATGATCGGCTTTCCATCGATCGTGCTCACGCGTGATCGATTCTTTGTCGGAGCCGTACTTAGCATCTAGTTCACGGCGGATGTCGAACATGCCTTGCATGTTGATCGCCGATCGTGGCTCGACGAAGCCCGAAAAGAAATTGACCATGACGATGCCACCGTTGTCGCGAACTTGTTCGAGAATATCATCGGGAACATTGCGAGGATGGTCCGCGACAGCTCGCGCAGACGAATGAGAGAAAATAACGGGTGCCGAGCTGATTTGAATCGCGTCGCGCATCGTCGCCGCTGATACATGCGAAATATCGACCAGCATACCGAGTCGATTCAGTTCATGAACGACCTCTTCTCCAAATGCTGAAAGCCCATCGCTGATGGGGTTATCGGTTGCAGCGTCCGCCCAATCCAAGCTATCACCATGTGTAAGGGTCATATAGTTGGCACCAGCCGCATGCAACTGGCGAAGCAAACTGATCGAGTTCTCGATACAGTGGCCACCCTCGACGCCTATCAGTGAAGCGATCTTTCCAGACTTTTGAATACGAACAACTTCGTCAGCCGTCGTTGCCAATTCGAATACGTCCGGGTACTTTGCGACCATCGCTTTGACGATCGCGATCTGTTCAAGCGTCGACTGAAAGGCAGTTCCTTGGAATCGCTCTTTAGCTGGGACATAAACCGACCAGAATTGCGCGCCGACATTCCCTTGACGCAATCTCGGGATATCGGTATTTAGTTTGCTCTGGTTCGTTCGAAGATCAATTTTAGAAAACGTTCGGTCTCCGGCTTCACGTAAAGCCCATGGAAGATCGTTATGGCCGTCCCAAACGTAAGCTCTTCGATGGATTTCCATGGCACGACTGGAAATCGTGAATTCCTTTTCAGACTGTTTGGCGTGGGCGGTTTCATCGGCCGCGACGAATGGCAACGCGGAGTAGATGTGCAAGAGAACCGTTGCAAGTACGAACGGAATGTGTTTTCGAAGCATCGTACTCAGATGCTCCATTGTCGCCGTTCGCTCCGCGAAAGGGGTGGGAGCTGTAGAAAAACCTTCGATCGAGGCAACATTTGACGATCGAGAAATTCTGTCGCGATTTGCTCTCATTTCGCGGATAGGTTGTGAATTTATGATAGTCGCCTTTCGCTCTGCGAAAGGAAGCTTTTGCGGAGCAAAAGCCGACACTTCCTTTCGCGGAGCGAAAGGAGACTATTGGCGGAAAGCAGAATGTTGGATTGAGTCATAATCGAACATTCTACTCTCAACACCGATCGCCTCACAGGGTCATAGATTGACGAGCGCGGCAGCGGAGCAAGTGGCGAGCGTCGAATGCCGATTTTTGGCGGGCGATGCCAGCTGTAGAAGCTGCGAAGCGAGTTCCTGGAGCTGGGACGCAGCCACGACTAACGACATATCTTGCTGAGCATCATCTGTGTTTCCCAAATTCCCAATGAGATAGTTGTCAGCTGTTCGCTTGATTTCACCGAAAATCTGTTGAAGGCTTGATGTTTGAACCGCAGTCGTGTTGGATGGCATTTCGGTCAATTCGAGCGTCGTAGCAAGTCGACGAAGGAGCTGCCCCCGATTGATGACCCCAATTGGTTTGTCGTTACGCGTTACGACGGCTCGACGAATCGGCAGGCGTTGGAAAACACCCCAGATTTGCGCAAAGGGAGTAACTTCGGGAAACGTCACGGTTTGTCCGGCGATCGAATCGATTTCGTCTTCCCAACTGCCTTTACGGAGGATGTGTGAGACGATCTCTTCATTCGTTAGCAATCCTCGTAGCGTGCCCTCCGAAGTCACTACTGGCACGGCTTCGCACTGACATTCCAGCATCAATCTCGCGGCGTTGGCAATCGTCGTCGATTCCGGAACAGTCATCAGAATCGTCGACATCACGTCGCTCGCGCGAACGTTCTCAAGCATCGGATTCCGACTGTCGTCTTTGGATGCATTCAATAGGTGTGCCGAAGACGCCACGACAACTTGATCGCGTCCCCGACTTTTCGCTTCGATACAGCCAGCATCTGCTTGCTCGAGCGCCGTATCGATAGACGTCGCACCTCTCGTGAGTGTCGCAGTACCAATACTCACGGTAATCGAGATCGGTCCTTGGCGTGTATCGATCTTCGTTTCGCGAACCGTTCGACAAACGCGTTCGGCCCATACGAAAGCCTGTTCATCGTCTGTGTCGGGAAGAATTACACAGAACTCCTCGCCTCCAAATCGGCATGGTAGATCGCTGACTTGCGATGTGTTCGTCAGTATCTCACCCAAGGCGACGAGCACTTGATCGCCTACCATATGGCCATATTTGTCATTGATAGTTTTGAAGAAATCAACATCGATCATTCCAATCGACAATGGCGTACCATTGCGATTCGCGATCGCCACCTGTCGTTCAGATTCTCGATTGAAGGCGGCTCGATTTAGCAGCTTTGTAAGTCCATCGAGCTGCGAAGTCGCTTGCAATTGCTGGATCACCACTCGATCAGACACGCTCATCGCATGCCGGGCAATCGCGTACAGCATTCGCTCTTGAATCGAGCTGTCGTTCTCGATCGGTTTGATCAAGTAGTCCTGCGCTCCTACATCGATCGACGCTTGAGCCATCTGCTCATCGGCAATCTCGGTCAAAATGATCTGCGGTAAGTTGGGGCTGGAATCTTTGAATAGCGAGGCATCTTCTAGCAACGATGTTTCCGAGTTTGAATCTCCGATGACCGCGATGTCGAATTCGGCAAGATCAGCCGATTCCAGGGCTTCACGAACGCTTTGGTACGTAACGACGCAGCCGCCCATCAGGCAACTGTCAACCGTTTCCCGGAACCGCTTTTCGTCAGCCTGGTTTGCTTCCACCAGGAGAATGCGCAGCGGCCGACGCTCGTCCAGCGCATCTGTACGAAAACTTGTTTTGCATGAAATCTTACCCATGCTCGACCTCGATTCTGGCCTCCCAATCGTGATCGACCGGAATAATCGATACCCACGGAATTGGAAGCCTTCGAACCATAGCTTCTAGAATGGCACGCGTCGGATTGTTTTTTGCGAGAAGCCGCAAAAAGAGGGAAATTCGACGTCTCGCTGATCGCCAGCAACTGGTTTCCAGGCTCCCTTCTCAGAACCCAAGGGCTCTGGCGTAGCCGCGTTCGTCAGAACGTGGATGGAAGCGCCAGCTCTCCACATTCTGGCGAATGTGGCTACTTAAAATTCTTCATGGCGTTAGGCTTCCCCCTTTGAATCTCTCAATCTCGATTAAACGCTAGTAGACGTCGCGGACGTATCGTTTCGATTTAGTCAGCTCCGCGAGATACTGTTTGGCTTGCTCCGGTGTTCGTTTGCCGTGTTGTGCAATGATCTCCGATAGAGCTCGATCGACATCGACTGCCATGCGCGACGCATCGCCGCAAACAAAGAAGTATCCGCCTTGATCGAGCCAACGAAATAGTTCGGCACCGTTTTCCTTCATGCGATGCTGAACATAGAGTTTGTCCGCGCCATCGCGACTGAAAGCGAGATCGAGTCGCGTAAGGAGACCGCTCTCACGCCACTTCTCAAGTTGGTCCTCGTAGAGATAATCGAACTCACTTCGTTGATCGCCGAAGAAAAGCCAATTCTTCCCCGGAGCACGATCAAATTCGCGTTGTTGTAAAAAGGATATAAAGGGTGCAATTCCTGTCCCTGGTCCGACCATAATCAGCGGCGCGTCGGGATTGCTCGGGATGGAGAAGCCGTGCGATGGTTGGACGAAGACTCGCAACGTCGAATTCGGCTGCATACGATCTGAAAGCATTGTCGACGCAACGCCTTTCCGACCACGTCCGCGGACTTCGTTTTCAACACGTCCGACAGTCAAGTGAACTTGTTGCGGATATAGCGATTGGCTACTGGCGATCGAATAAAGTCGTGGCCGAATCGGCGAGAGCGATTCCACTAGATCTTGGGCCGACAAACCAACATTCTCAAATCGTTGGAAGAACTCGAGGACGTCCAGCGTATCTAGGTCGTCCGACTCGCTAAACTCGGCGAGTTTTTCAGCTAGCTTCGTATCCTTTACTAACTCACCATTATGCTTTGGACGGCTGCGAACTCTTTCGATCGCTCGATCTACTAGGTCCGACGGTATCGATCGTATGCATCTCTCAGCTAAAGCATCTTCAAGTGTTGTCAAGGTTTGCTCGATGGAGACGACAGCCTTTGCATCAAGCCCCGATGCTGCGATCACCAACGCCACGAGATCGCCGCAATTGCTTGGCCACATGCCGAGCGCGTCTCCAACTTGATAGTTCAAGCCTGTATCCGTCAGATCAATCTCGACATGACGTGTGTCTTTCGCCGATCCTGGTTTGTTGAGCGGGACACTTCGGATCCATTTTGCGTGCGCTGGTCGATTGCGAGTTCCGATTCGTTCAGGTTCTTTCGCTGGTTGCGAAGCACTTGCTGAACCATTTTCCGAAGACTTGGCAACTGATTGACGATCTTTCATCAATTGCCGGAGCATTTTAGCTGTCTCGCTTCCCCCCGGCGAACAGAGCGTCAGATTCTTCTCCGATCCCGTCGCGATCGCCTCGGCGTAAGTCTTGCACAGGTAGCCACACGATCCGCAATCGAGCTGCGCCATCGCTGCCATCATTCGCCGCTCTATCGGTCGACCATCCGCTAGTTGCATTCGATCGACGATCGGAAGTGCCGAATCGTGCCAAGGATAGGCTTCATCGTCGTCCAAATCGCCTACGCTCGATGTATCACCCGAGGGCGGGGGCAGTAGTGCGGCGGCGGCAGCCACAGCCACTGAACTCCCGCCCCGGGATTGTTGGTCTTCGAGCATCCCCAGCATGCCCGCTAAGAAGCCGTTCAGCCATGCTCGCTGTTCCGTGCTAAATGGTGCCGATTCTGGAACGATTTGAAGAGTCATCGGATTGGAGTCAAAAGGTCAGTGGGTTTATAGGAGTGAGTTGGTTGGTTGTTGCATGTGTTCGTTCCCGCTAAAGAACGCTCTTGTTCCCTCTCCCCGGTACTCCGGGGAGAGGGTTAGGGGCATCGTTTCCAAGCGATTCGGCCCCCCTCTCCCCAGAAGACTGGGGAAAGGGGGAGAAAGAGTGCGCGGGGCGTCTCAAACGAAAAAAGAAATTAATAAGTTCAATTGAGCGGTTCTCGATTCAGCCTTTAAAATTGAGAATTATTATGGATTCGGCCACGCAGTT
>JANPLJ010000761.1:0-5561 GCA_031426475.1 Pirellulaceae bacterium
CCTGCGGAATCCCCTATTGTACATCTTCAATATCGGATACCGTCCGTTGCAGTCCGACAGAGTCATTTAAGGGCATGACTGGCACCATGGAACACGTTTTTGAAAATGCGTCAGAAAACGAGAAACCCTTGTTTCTCAGGGAAAACCAAGGGTTTTAGATAGTCGGGGCGACAGGATTCGAACCTGCGACCTTTTGGCCCCCAGCCAAACGCGCTAACCAGGCTGCGCTACGCCCCGAACAAGCGTTCGTGAAATTGTAATGCAAATCGAGTGAATCGCAAAGTGGCATGATTGATGGTGGTTTCACGCACGACGATAGTGGTTTGACGCACGACAAGCTAATCGAAAACGCAGTTCGCTGACTTCGCTTTCGTCCTCATTTGCTTTCGTCTCGCTCTCGTCGCTTTCGTCCTTTTGGTCCTTTTCGTCCCTACCTTCGGTTTGACGCTAGTTCACTACAGGACGCGTTTTCAAAGACAACGGTACCACGTCCGGCGTTGCGTCGAACGTTTCTACGCTGCCGAAGAGGGTGAATCCGGTGACGTCGTCGATCACGATGTTGAGCAACTCGCCGGCTTGTCGGGTGTTACCTTGCCATACCACGATTCGATCGCAGGAAGTGCGTCCCGTCATTTGAACGATTGGGCCGACTTCGTGTTGGCGTACCGAAAGTTTGCTTGGCCCTTCGACGAGGACTTCGACGGTCTTTCCGAGCAGCGGGAGGTTGTCCTCTAAGCAGATTCGGTTTTGAACTTCGAGCAATTCGTGATTGCGTCGCTTCTTGACGTCTTCAGGGATGTCGTCTTGCAGCAATTCGGCCCCTTTCGTTCCTGCTCGGACGCTGTATTGAAATATGAAGCTGTTTTTGAATCGGCAGCGTTCGACGAGTTTGATTGTATCTTGGAATTCTTCTTCGGTCTCTCCGCAGAAGCCAACGATAAAGTCGCTGGCAATGGCTGCGTTGGGAAGTATCTCGTGGATTCGATCCATCATCTCGTAGTAGTCGGCGGTTGAGTAGCCTCGCTTCATCCGCTTCAAGACGGTATCGCTACCGCTTTGAGCTGGCACGTGAAGATACGGCGAGCACTTCTTGAGATCTCGAACCGTTTCGAGCAACTCGCGAGTCATGTCTTTGGGATAGTTGGTTACGAACTTAATGCGCTCGATGCCATCGATATCGTGGAGCGAATGCAGTAAATCTGCGAGCCGCCATGTACGGTCGCCTTCTGTGTATCGGTAGGAGTTGACGGTTTGGCCCAGCAGCGTAATTTCTTTACAGCCTTGATCGGCGAGCAAGCGTGCTTCGGCGATGATTTGGCTCGGCAAGCGTCCTTGTTCTGGACCTCGTGTCATAGGCACGATGCAATAGGTGCAAAATTTATCGCAGCCTATCTGGATGCGAATGTAGGCTTGATAGGGCGTCGGGCGCATCTCGGGATCGCGAAGCGGGTCAAAGGTTTCGTGGCTTCGACGAATCTCGTCTTGTGTTCCATCGCGTCGATTAAGACTGACCGCCAGTTGTTTGCCTTGACCATCGGCGACTCGTTCAAGCAGATCTGGGATTTGGTGTAGCTGGCCAGGGCCCACGACGAGATCGACAAACGGAACGCGTTCGAAGATCGCTTTCTGGTCTTTCTGCGCCATGCATCCGATGACGCCGATAATCTTGTCTGGATGTTTCAGCTTGAGCTGCTTCAGATGAAACAGATTGTTGTATGACTTCTCTTCGGCGTGTTCACGAACGCTGCAAGTATTGAATAGAATCGTGTCGGCGATCGCGGGATCTTGGGTGAGTCGGTAGCCATGCTTTCTCAATGAAGCGACTACCATCTCGCTATCGAGAACATTCATTTGGCAGCCGACGGTGTCGATATAAAGGTGCTTTATGGTAGCGGGAGCTTGGATGGCATTCGACATGGCAAAACGAGTGTTCAGGGGTTTCAATGGCGGTTGAACGACGGCTCGGTAGCCGCGGATTAATCTTGACTATCGCTGACTCGCCTGGGATCGGCAAGGGCAACGTGCGTTGAGATAGTTGGCAAACGGGGTATAACAAGGACGAATCGAGGCTGCGGAGCGGCGAACAATGGAGGTGTTGCGGGTGCTAGCCCAGATATTTCATTTCCCGTAGCCACGTTCGCCAGAACGTGGTGAACCGCTTCGAGTTACAACCACGTTCTGGCGAACGTAGCTACACCAGTCTGTTTTTTCACAAATTGGCAGTCGCCACGTGTTACACGGAATACCACGAGAAAGACACTCGACGATGCAGCAAAAGATACAAATCGACGGCGTAACGCTGTCTTTGAGCAACAAGATTAGCAACGATTCGAAGTGGATCGGTCAGACGGAAGTGCTTCGACAGCTTTTGGCATGCTGGTTGGTCGTCGACGCGAAGGATTTGCCGTTGGCTCCCAGGTTGATTGGCCCGCCGGGGATCGGCAAGACCGCCCTGGCTATGGCCGCGGCGGCACAACGCAACCAGGATCTTTATATCTACCAATGCACCGCGGATACACGTCCCGAGGATTTATTGATTACTCCTGTCTTGTCGAGCGAAGGCAAGATCGCCTATCACGCGTCACCGTTGGTCACAGCGATCATCCGTGGGGCCGTATGCATCTTGGACGAAGGCAATCGAATGAATGAAAAATCGTGGGCTTCGTTGGCTCCACTGCTGGATCACCGCCGATACGTCGAATCGATCGTCGCCGGAGTCACGATCACGGCGCACCCCGATTTTCGATGTGCTGTCACGATGAATCAAGACGATTCCACCTACGAGATTCCTGACTATATTCTCAGTCGCCTGCAACCGACTTTGAACGTCGGATTTCCCAATCGCCAAGATGAACTGGCTATCCTTCAATATCATTTGCCGTTCGCCGCACCAGAGATGCTGGCGATGACGGTCGACTTCCTTCAGCAATCGCACTCACTGAAGCTCGATTTCTCGGCACGCGATGGTATCCAGCTTCTTCGATATGCGATCAAGCGACTCTCTCAGGATCCAACTCATCCTGCGTCTGTCGATAAGGTCTGGTATGAAGCTTTGGAAGCTTGCCTGGGAGAAGACGCTCTCGACTTGCAAGCCGCCTACGAGCGCAAGTCGAGATCGCTTCAAGGAGATGCGCTGCCGCAAGGGCTAGGCGATTTTTTTCTCGACCCCGACGATCCGATGCATCCGGATTTGGATGGGGAAGATGATGAGTAGTCAGGGGGCATTAGGCAGTATTCAGTGGGCAGTGGGCAGTGGGCAGTGGGCAACTTCTGTCCGACGCCGAGGTTCTTGGTGGACTGTGTTACTCGCGATAGGCTTCTAATTCGAAGGATCTGGCTAGTCGTTTCTTTTGGATATCTCGACCTAGCTTGGCTGTCATTTGGTCCCAGTCGGCGGCGCAGCGTTTTAGTTCTGCGGGGGCGCTTGTTGGATCTTTCACGATGGCTCGCAGGGCCTCTGCGAGACGCTGTCGATACGGTAGCGAACCGGCAAAGCGAAGTTCGCGGACGACGAACCGATCGTCCAATGCGTTCTTCATAAGCTCACGATATCTGTTGACGTCAACTCGTTCGGTTGCCGAAGTCCATCTTTCCGGTGTCGGCTGGATCGTAGTGCAAAGAGAAGCGAACTCTTGTCGTTGTGCATCTCCATCGAGCCAGATCAAGAATCGATTCGCCGGTCCAGACTGACGGTTTTTCGTTGTCGATGCCGCCACTAATCCTCGGCCAGTGTCGACCCAACGCTCGGGAGCTTGGACGGCCAGCGGTGAATCACCACTCGATGAAGGCCATGCCAAAGCCCATTCGGATTTTTTTGCCGCAGTATATTCCCACGCCGATTCGGGCGACATGTTGGCCGATTCCATGCGATCCACGTAAAGTTGGCCAAAAAACGTGGCGGCTTCGAGCAACCAATTTTCTTGCAGTCGAGCTTGGCAAGTATTGATATTGAACAGAAATCCTGCATCATCTGGTCTTGGATTCAGCGAGGCTGCAATCGTCAAGAAACGATCGAGCATATAAGAACTTGAAACCGACTGCTTCTCGTCTTTCGAAGCGTCGTCCTGGATTCGAGGTTTGCGTTGCGCTATTCGATCACGCCAAGACGTTGTCGGAGTGCTTGGGTTATCAGCCTGGTTCACGATCGCCAGCATAGGTACTCCGAGCGGAATTCCCCATAGACGCTGCCCATAGGTGGCAGACTGTCGCCAGACGAACGGCCATGCATTCTGTCTAAGATGGTTGATCGATGAACCGGACGGCGAATCGATCGGAGATTCGAGAACCGATTTTGGCAACGGTGAAATCCAACCTCTTTCTACGATGGTTGGTATCCATTGTGATTCAAGGATTAAAATGTCGGCTTTGAGTGATGTGGACGAGACAAACTCGTCAGTGGTTATCGTATGCACGTCGAGGCGTTGTTCCGAGATCGACTGCCATCGCCGCGAGATCGAAGCGGACCATGAATCTGAGCCCACTACCAAAATGCGAAGCGGTGGTCGCTCTGCTTCAGACAGAGTTGACTTAGACTGTGGCTCAAGAGGCTTTGTTTGCGGACAACCAGCAAGGAGTGCAAAAATGCTGACGATCCAAAGCAATCGTGGCATTGGCTAAGCGATTCCTTCTTTCCAATACCCTTGGACGCCTTGATGCAATCGTGCCCCTACTTGTGAAATCACCTTCATCGACAAGTAGTTGGCTCCTCGCGCCGCAACCTTTGGAAGGTAGCCATGAGTAATGCCGTAAAGAAAGGCTCCAGCAAACATATCTCCCGCGCCTGTCAGATCTTTCGGATGGCAAGGGAATGCAGGAACATGCGCCGAGACGTTATCGTAATGAACGAAAGCGCCGTTGGGGCCGTCAGTCACGACAGAGTTACGAACCATACCGGATAAGGCTTTGAATGCTTCGTCGCTGGTCGTCGTTTTCGTGACGGCCATCGCTTCAGGAGCATTGCAGAAGATCAAGTCGCTTTGGGCCAAGGCATCGCGAAACGCGTCACCGAAGACTTCAGGAATGAAGGCATCCGAACAAGTCAGTGCGATCTTGGTTCCAGCCGCCTTCGCAATCATAATCGCTTCTCGGATTGCATGTTGGCCAGTATCTGCGTTCGCAAAGACGTAGCCTTCGATGAATAACCAAGTCGATCGTCGAATTCGGTCAGCATCGACATGTCTGGCTGCCAGTTCGCTTGAAACGGCTAGGCACGTCCGCATCGTTCGTTCTGCATCGGGCGTGATCAACGCGATGCATGTTCCAGTAGTCTCACCGACCAGAATCGGATTTCCGATCTCGATCTTGAGATTTTCGAATTCATCGGAATAATGCATTCCGTAGCGGTCATCACCGACGCATCCGATAAAGGCGCCATGACCGCCAAGCTGCGTGAGACCAATAATGGAGTTGGCAACGGAGCCACCACTGACAAGTTTCAAATCGTGATTGCCGTTGTGGAATCGGTCGAGTAGCAGTCGCTGCTCGTCGGGGCCGACCAATCGCATGGTTCCTCGTTCGAATCCCAAGGATTTGAACTCAGCATCGTCGACCTCCAGGAAAAT